>NZ_JBYLHY010000026.1:0-135259 GCF_057749925.1 Paenibacillus sp. sgz302191 | reverse complement strand
TTTATATATATATCGAATTATAGTAAATTGCAACCAAACGACACTCAACTACATGCGTGCCATCTCATCACGAATACCTTTATATGGATTTCATCCCACAGTTAGGGTTTTGTTTGCAAAGCCAGTGCAAATGTACAGGCTTTTTCACCGTTACACTGGGCTCAGCCCCATTACGGACGGAAATTCCTGCACAATCGCAGGCTTTTTCGCCAATTAGGCACTTACCGGCATAAAAGCCTGCATTTTTGCAGGCTTTTTCGCTTCCCGACCGGCTCATGACCAGCAGCACCGTTTTTCGGAGTTTTGGGCGCCCTTGGCGTACCCTTTCGGTTACCCGGCCGCTCTGCCCGGTTGCCCTGCTCCCAGCACGGGTGCTCGGGGGTAAGGCCTTGGCTGCTCTGCTCGGCTGCCTAGCCCCGCCAGTCCGGGGCTCTGGAGCACGGCCGCTGTGCCCGGCTGCCTAGTTTCCCCAGACTGAGGCTCGGGGTCGCTCTACTCGGCCGCCTAGCCCCTCAGCCCGAGGTGCGGTTGCCCGGCCGCTCTGCTCCCCAACTCGTGGGCTTGCTGCTTTGCCCGAGCAGCCCCTTGCGAGCCTTGTCAAACCCGGGTCAGCCGCACGGCCATGTACTGGTTGCCTGGCAGGTCGATCCGGAACGCTCCTTCGTAAGCCCCATCCAGCGTTTTGATCGTCATATTCCACGTATCGATCACATCGACCCGGTAGCGAATGCCGGGCTTCATGTTATAAGTTCTGAACTTCGGCTGGTTAAAGCCGTAATAATACAAATAATACTCGTCCTTGACACCAGCGCACGGGACATCCCACTCGGATTTCAACGGTTCGAGCCCGTTCGCCGGACCTTCTTCCATGATCGTCCGCAAAAATGCGATCCGCTGCGGGCTCGTTCCGTGCAGCTTGCCGCCTTTCGACCACCACAAAATATCTTCGGGATGGATATAAGTTTCGCCATGTCCGACGTAGCCGCCGCGGACGGCGCCTTCCCAGAAGCGGCGGGTCATCTCCTCGCCCGTGATGTTGCCCCAGCCCAGATCGATATCCCCTTCGTATGCGCATTCATCGATAACGACCGGCTTGTTCCAGGCAGCGCGCCATTCGTTCGTATTTTCCGCCGTTTTGTACACGTCGACCCGCTGAATGCTGCAGTGCGTAACCCACGGGCGGCTGTAGTCGTAGAAATTGAAGCAGTTATGAACCGAAATCAGGTGGGAATGCGGGTCGTTTTCGGTAACAATTTTGGCAAACCGTTCCCAATCCTCCGGCTGCTTCGCCCACATCAAATCGTACTCGTTGGCCAGCGACCACCAGACATGCCGATAAGCCGACAAACGGGCGGTGATATACCGCAAATAGCGGTCGTCGGCCGACTTTTTCATTTCCGAGAAACCCCACCGGTCATAAGCATGGAACAAAATAAGATCCGCTTCGACGCCAAGCTGGCCCAATTCGCCAATCCGCCGCTCCAAATGCCGGAAGAACGCAGGGTTGAACCGGGAGAAATCCCAGCCTTCCGCCAGCGATCCTTCATACGGGTAGTAGAGCGGTTCGTTGGTATTGAACTGGTATGATTTCGGAAAAACGCACATGCGCATTTTGTTAAAAGGGGACGCTTTCAACGTTTCCAGCGTCAGCTCCTCCAACTCGTCGCCTTGATGGGACCATACGTAGCAGGTCGTGCCGACCGGAATGTACGGAGTCCCGTCTTCGTAAGCGAAGTGGAACGTATTGCGCACCCGAACCGGGCCATGGTTGCCGGCCGAAGGGGCTGTGCAAACAAACTGCCCTGCGATGCCGTCGAGCGAACGGGCCGTGCTCTTCGTGCGGTACGTCCAGACGCCTTCCGCATCCGGCATGAAGCGAACCCGGTACACGCCTTCGCCGTCATAAAATCCGAGCGAGCGCAAAGTCCGGCCCGCGAAGCTGAATTCGGCGCTCAGCTCCACATCCGTGAACGGGTTGCCATGGCTTGGGCCATGGAGCGCAAGCTCGAACACGCCCCACTTCTCCGCCTGTTCCGCAGCTTGAACGGACGCCGACCCGACGGCCACCGTCTCGGCTTCGTACGCTGCGGACGGAACCGCTTCTTCTTCCGCTTCGTATTCCGGCGCTACGCCGGCAAGTTCCGCGAGAAGAGCGTCCAACTGCTCCTTCGTCCACGTCCAGGACTCGTTGGAGGCGGCGAATTGCGGCACCGTTCTCATTTTCATAAATGAAAGGTAAGGCGAATCCGCAAGCGAAGGAACGTATTTCAGCAGGACGGCCCGCCCCGCCTGATTGGCCCAGATTTCGCCTATTTTCGAATGTTCATTGAAAGACAAAGGAAATTCCTCCTTCGAATAGGTCCGCCACGCCATGGCTGACCATTATACGGTTTGATGATCCGATACGACGGAAGCGACGGCGCGTTTCCATCCGTTATAATACTGTTCCCGTTTTTCCGCTTCCATGAAAGGCTCGTACTTGCGGTACGATTTTTGCCGCGAGGCAATCTCATCGGCGGAAGTCCAAAAACCGAGTCCAAGGCCGCCCATATAGGCGGAGCCCATCGCCGACAGTTCGGCAACGTCCGATTTCACGACCGTGCGGTTCAACATGTCCGCTTGAAACTGCATCAGAACCCCGTTATCCGACGCCCCGCCGTCGGTCCGCAGCTCCCCGAGCCGGATACCGGATTCGGCTTGCATTAACTCCACCGCGTCGCGCACCTGGTAGGCGATACTTTCCAACGCCGCGCGGATCACGTGCGCTTTGGTCGTCCCCCGGTTCATTCCTGTAATGGCCGCTCTCGCATAAGGGTCCCAGTAAGGCGCCCCGAGCCCGACGAACGCCGGAACCAAATAGACACCTTCATTATCCGGCGCTTGTTCCAGCAGTTGGTCCATTTCGGCGAAAGAGCCAAACAGGCCGAGATTGTCCCTCACCCACTTGATGCTGTCGCCGGAAGTCCGGATGACCGCTTCGAGGGCGTACGTAACTTTACCGTCCATTCCCCAGGCAATCGCCGTAACAAGGCCGTTCCCGCAGGATTCGTGCTTGCCGCCGACATTCATCAATACGGATGTGCCTGTGCCGTAAGTCGCTTTGGCCATGCCGGGATGAAAGCATTGGTTGCCGTATAAGGCTGCCTGGGAATCGCCGATAATGCCGGAGATCGGAACCCGCTCCGCGAACAGCTCCGCATCTTCCGTGTAACCGAACACTTCGTCCGACGACTTCACTTCAGGCAGCAGGCCGGAAGGGACGCCGAACAAGCGGCACATGTCCTCATCCCACTGCAGCGTATGGATGTTGAAAAGCGACGTTCGGCTGGCATTCGTGTAGTCGGTGGCATGCGTCCGGCCCCCTGTCAGCTTCCAGAGCAGCCAACTGTCGATCGTGCCGGCCAGCAGCTTCCCCTCTGCCAGCTTCTCGCGCGCGCCCGGCGCATGATCCAGCATCCAGCCCCATTTGGCGGCCGAAAAATAGGGGTCCAGCATCAACCCCGTTCTGGACCGGACCGCGTCCTCATGGCCTGCGGCTTTATACGCGGCGCATACGTCGGCCGTCCGCTGGCACTGCCATACGATTGCCGGGTAAACGGGCAGCCCTGTCGTCCGGTCCCACAGGACCGCCGTTTCGCGCTGATTCGTCACCGTCAGCCCGGCGAGATCGCCGGGAGCGATGCCCGCCGCATCCAGGGCCTGCCGGGCGGTCTTTTTCACATTATCATAAATTTCCAGCGGATCATGCTCCACCCAGCCGGGACGTGGATACGACTGGCTGTGCTCGGCCGCGCTGCGCCCGACAATCGCGCCCGAACGGTCTACGATAAGCGCTTTTGTTCCCGATGTGCTCTGATCTACCGTTAATATATATTCCTTCTTCATAGGCGCAGCTCCTACTTGCCGAGCAGCTCAAGCGCTACCCGCTTGATATTGTCCTTGCTGATTCCGTAGTGCGCGAACACTTCCGACGTTTTGCCGGCGATGGCCGGTTCGTCCGGAATGCCGATAATGCGCATCGGCACAGGCTGATGCTGCACGACAACTTCAGCTACAGCCGCTCCGAGCCCGCCAAGCACGCTGTGCTCCTCGATCGTAATGATGTGCCCCGTCTCGCGGGCGGCCCGCACGATCGCTTCTTCGTCCAGCGGTTTGATCGTATGCATGTTGATCACTCTGCACGATACCCCGGCTTCTTTCAGAGCGGCTTCCGTATCAAGCGCAACCCGGACCGTTTCGCCTGCCGCGATAATCGTAATGTCCGAGCCTTCGCGCATCGTCACCGCTTTGCCGATCACAAATTCGTAGTCGTCCGATTCGTAGACGTCCTCGACAGGGTTGCGGCCGATGCGCACGTATACGCCGCCTTCATGCTTCACCAGCGCTTCCGTCATCCGCTTCGTCTCGTGCCGGTCCGCCGGCAAAATGACCGCCAGCCCGGGAATCGCGCGGGCTACGGCAACGTCCTGCACCGAATGGTGCGACATGCCGAGAGCGCCGTAGCTGACCCCGCCGCTGATGCCGACCAGCTTGACGTTCGTTGCGGAATACGCCACGTCCACCTTGATTTGCTCGATACTGCGCATGCTCAAAAAGCAGGCCGGCGATGTGACAAAAGGCTTTTTCCCGCTGTGGGCCAGACCTGCCGAAATGCCGACGATGTTTTGCTCCGCGATGCCGACTTCCACGAACTGCTCCGGGAACGCCTTGGCGAACGGCGCCATCGCGGCCGAACCGCGGGAATCGCTGGCAAGAACCATAATATCGCGGTCATTTTGAGCAAGCTCCAACAGTGTATCGCATATGACTTGACGATTAGGGATCGTATTCATCGGTTATCGCGCCTCCTCTTCCTGCTTCGTTTGCTCCAGCGCCGCGGACAGTTCGGCCAAAGCCTGCTCCAGCTCCGCATCGCTGGGCACGTGATGATGCCAATGCGGCACATTTTCAGCGAAGGACACGCCTTTGCCTTTGACGGTATTGGCCATCACCAGCGTCGGCTTGCCCGCCACCGACGGCGCGGCCCGGAAAGTGTCGACCAATGCGGCGATATCGTTGCCGTCGATAGAAACGACGTTCCAGCCGAAGGACGTCCACTTATCCTCAAGCGGATCGAGCCCCATGACCTCTTCCGTCGAGCCGCTGATTTGCAGACGGTTCCGGTCTACGATGCCGATCAAATTGTCCAGCTTGTAATGCGAGCCGGCCATCGCCGCTTCCCAGACGGAGCCTTCCGCCTGCTCGCCGTCGCCCATCAGGCAGAACACGCGGTAAGACTTGCCGTCCCGCTTCGCCGCCAGCGCCATGCCGACAGAGATCGCCAGCCCGTGCCCCAGCGCACCCGTGTTCATTTCGATGCCGGGCACTTTATTGTTCGGATGCCCGATCAGCCTCGTGCCGAAGCGGCTGAACGTCTGCAGCTCTTCTTTCGGAAAAAAGCCGAGGTCCGCAAGTATGCACCAAAGCGATTCGACGGAATGGCCTTTGCTGGCGATAAAACGGTCGCGTTCGTCCATTTTCGGGTTGCTTGGATCAATATTCATAATGTTATAGTACAATGCCGTCAAAATATCCGTATTGCTCAGCGATCCGCCGGTATGGCCCGTTTTGGCGCCGTGAATCATTTTCAGCAAATCCATGCGGATTTGGGCCGCTTTTGCTTTCAATTGGGCTGTATTCATAGAGTCCTCCCCTTTTTACAATCCGGCGCCGCGCAGCCACGCCTGAATCTCTTTCTCCGTAGGATCAACCGGGTCAGGCGTCAATCCTGGAATGTATTGGCAGGCCTCATAGAGCGCCGGAATCGCGTTCGCATGGATGCCTATGGAATGGTGTACATAAGGGCCTTTAACGAGTTTTTCTTCCCACAGCGGCCAATCGTTGACTTCCACCCAAACGTAGGAACCGCGCGTGTACGGGCCTTGAATGCCGCGGGCTTTGCCCAGGAACAGCTGGTATTCCCCGTGGTCGCCGTCAAAACGCGCCAATGTCATGTCGCCGCCCTTGATTTCGCCTTCGTGCGTGCCCGGCGAATGGTCGTCGAACAAAAAGTGCTTGCGCAGCTTCGGTTTCTCCTCCACCGAGAGCGAGACCGGGAAGTTGCCGCAGTGGAAAAGCAGCTCGCCGTTCGGATTCTCCGGATGACGGACGGTCAGGTCCGCGAAAAAAGTCGGCGCCTGGTTCATCGTAGCGGCCTGCACCATAACGGAAGTGATCGCTCCATGAATGTCGGTTTCACAAGTGACCGGAATTTGTTCGTCCGTCAAAATCGCGTTGGCCAGACAAGGCATGATGCCCATCGCATCCTGCAAGGAGGACCAGCACTGGATCGCGATAGCCGTGCTTCCGGTCGACCGGGCGTACTGCCTCATCGCCACCTTCAATGCAGCGATGCGCTTCACGTCGTCTTCCGTCACTTCCGAATAATCGAGCTTCGCTTTGATATATGCAACCGCTTCCTGAAGTTCGGCGCTGTTCCCCTTCTCGATCTGCTTCGAGGCGCGTTGAATGTCTACCAGTGTAATCGGATGAATCTCGATGCCGAAGCGCTCCAGCAGTTCGCCTTCATTGCACATCATCGTCCAGAAGGAAGCCGGGCGCGGTCCGATCTGCAAAATACGCAGGCTGCGGAACTGTTTCACCACATTCGCAGCGGCGATAAAGTTCGTGAAGCCCCGCTCGAACACCGGGTCGTTAACACGGCTGTTCGTCACGTACGTGAACGGCACGTTAAAACGGCGCAGCACTTTGCCGGTGGCGAATAGACCGCACTGCGTATCGCGCAGCCGCATGCCGTCCTCCAGCGGAGCCTCGTCGCGCGGGCCCCACAGCAGTACGGGCTTGCCCAGCGCTTTGCCCACGCGCGCCACGGTGTCTTCGGTTCCGAAGTTGCAATGCGGAAAAAAGACCGCATCCACGTTTTCCTGTCTGAAGCGCTCGGCAATAAGATCGGCGTTGATATGGTCGTCATACAGCAAACCTTCGGAATTCAGGCCTTCCAAATCGACGATGTCGATATCCATTCCGAAGCTTTCGATTTTTTCCCTGATCAGCACCTTGTACTTGAAAGCGTCCTCCGCACTGAACACGAATCGCCGTGTCGGCGCATAACCCAACTTGAATTTTTTCATAAAACAATCTCCCCTCGTTTGAAATTAAAAGTCCGTTTCGCTAAACAACTAAACAGTCTCCGCAAATTAGCAAAACAAACTAATAAACCGTATAAAAAATTAATCCAAAAGTGAACTAAACTGTTTTCTTAAATCATCCTTCAAATTTATCCTAACACCCAACAAACGCAAGTGTCAATCCCGAGTTTAGTCAATTTTACCCGATATTTAACTAAATTTAACTAAACTAAAAATAAACAAGAACTAGTTTTCCTTGTGCTTTCCAACAAAACACTGTAAACTAAACTTGCTCAACAATTTATATCGCAAGGAACGGAGAAGCAATGATGAAAATGGAAGATATCGCCAAGATGGCCGGCGTTTCCAAATCGGCCGTATCTCTGGCTTTCAGCGGCAAGCCCGGCATCGGCCCCGATACCCGCGAACGCATCCTGCATATCGCGAGAGAAGCCGGTTACCTCCCGAAACCGAAAGCTCCCGCTATCGACAACAGCGCGGCAACCTCGCTCACTTTTCTCGTATTTACGAACTCCGGCATCGTGCTGGAACAGTACTATCAACAGCCCTTTTTTCGGGAACTGATACATTTTATCGAGGAAAGATGCCGGGTCAAAGGATATTCCCTGCTCTTTTCCTCTATCGATATGGAATATTTCGAGCGCGACATTCGCTCGGTGGCGGAGGAGCGCCGCAGCGGCGGCGTCGTTTTGCTGGGGACGAATCTGAACCGCGGGCAGATCGCCGATATCGCGGGCATTCTCGATCCGCATCTGGTCGTGCTCGACACCTGCTTCGAGACATTGCCGGTTCATTTTGTGGAAATCAATAACTTTATGGGGGCTTATCAGGCAGGGGCCCATCTGTGCAAAATCGGGCATCAAGAGATCGGATATATGGCATCCAACGTGCGGATTCATAATTTTGAGGAAAGAAACCGGGGTTTTTCCGCCGCTTTGCGCGAGTACGGTGTGGAAATAGCCGAGAGCCATAAGTTCTCCGTGGCGCCGACGATTTTATCCTCTCAGGAATCGCTGAAAGCGCAGCTGGAAGCGTTCCTGCAGGCCGGGCACAAGCTCCCCTCGGCTATTTTTTGCGAATGCGATTATATTGCGATCAGCGCCATGAAAACTCTCACCGAGCTCGGCTACCGTATTCCGGAAGACGTGTCGGTGGTCGGTTTTGACAATATTTCGGAATCCCTTATCGTCTCCCCGGAGCTTACGACCGTGCATGTCGACAAGGAAACAATGGCGTACCTCGCCGTCGATCTGCTGATCGAATCCATCGAATCGGGGCAAAAGGCCAAAACGAAAACGAAGGTCGACACGCATTTTGTGGCAAGGCTCTCCTCGCGCCCGCCCGCTGCTCAAGTTTCCGAGTAGCTCCGGTCTTTTTGGAAATTGTGCTTGTACAGCAGCTCCGAATTGTGCGACACTATTTGAAAGAAAAAGATGGGAGTGTTAGAGAGAAGATGAGTTACAAAATCGTTTTTTTCGACATTGACGGCACCTTGGTGGACGAAACAAAGCAAGTTCCCGCCGATACGATCCAGGCTGTCAAAGAACTGCAGAAGAACGGCGTGGAGGCGGTAATCGCCACCGGGAGAGCCCCTTACTTTTTCAAGCCGCTCGCCGAGCAGCTCGGAATCGCTTCATTCGTAAGCCTGAACGGCGCCTACGTCGTTTTTCAGGGGCAGCCGCTGTACAAGCATCCGATCCCGCGCTCCAGCCTGGAAGCTTTCGTCCGGCATGCGGACAGCCATAACCATTCTCTCGTTTTTGAGGGCAGCGAAGCGTTTTACTCCAATTCGAAGGCGCATCTGAATGTCGAGGAATCCGTCTTGTCGCTGCGCGTGGACCTCCCGGGATACGATCCCGATTATTGGCAAAAGGAAGACATTTACCAAGTGTTCCTGCACTGCGAGGCTCATGAGGAGCATCTTTACGAGGGACATTTTCCCGATCTGAAGCTGATTCGCTGGCATGAAAAAGCGATGGACGTCCTGCCGGCCGGCGGCTCCAAGGCCAAGGGCATCGAAGCGCTGTTGAACCGGCTCGGCATCGAGTCCCGCGAGGCGGTCGCTTTCGGCGACGGGTTGAACGATAAAGAGATGCTGGCGTACGTCGGATTAGGCATCGCCATGGGCAACTCGCACAAAGAGCTGCTGCCGCACGCCGATTACGTTACGGCATCCGTGGACGACGGCGGCATCCGCAAAGGTTTGCGCTATGCCAATTTGATTCACTCCTGAAGCACCGTGCCGGCAATCAACCGCTTGAGATCCTGATTGCGGTTAGGCGTCAGCTCACTTGAGCGGTTCAGCAAATCGCAGAGGGCGACCAGGTCCTCAAGTTTGGAGCGCAGCTTCCAGCTGCGCCCCACAACGCCGCCGGCCGCTTGATAGGCGTTAATAAAATGCTTTTCAAAAAGAGAATCGTTCGCTTCATAACGCAGCATGTTGCCGATATCCGCGAGCCGGCTGCCGGAGAAGGCGAACTCCCAGTCCAATACGGCCGAAACGGCGACGGAACCGCTATTTTCGCGGACAAGCACGTTTAAGCCGTTGTAATCCGAATGGACAAGCACCGGTTCTTCCTCCGCATCCGATAAAAGTGGGGCATGGCGCCTGCAAAACGCCCACAAAGCGCCCGTAAGCTCCTCCCCCAGCAAGCGGCCGGCCCCTTGGACGAAAAGGCTTTGCTCGATAAATTCGAGAAAAGAGGCCGCATCCATTTGAAACGAATGACGGATTTTCAAATCTTCGCCGAAAAAGCCTGCCTCGGCAAAAGTGAAGGCATGAATGCCCGCAAGAACTTGCCCGGCCGACGCGGCGGCCTGCGCAATTTGCCCGCTTGCGCCCGAGCGCATCGCATCCCTGAGCAAATAGCCTTCCTTCCATTCCAGCAGCGCCCATGGCTTCTCCAGCGCCGTGCAGCTCGTATCGGCGAATAAAATTTCCGGCACCGGCACGCTCTCCTTAACGAGACGAGCGATAGCCAACTCTTTGTCTGCAACGGCCGCATCGCCCCTGTGCACGCGAAGCACGCAGTGCCGAACCGCGCCTCCATCGATCGTTAGCTTGTAGTTGGAATTGCTGTATCCTTCCCCGAGCCGTTCCACTGCGGCGACCCGCTTCCCTCCGAATACGGGCGACACCAGTCTGCTTGCTTCCGGCAAATCCAGCAGCACAGGATTTCCCAGACGCTCCCAGTTTTCTTTCATCTGCTACGACCTCCTGGACCGGTTTTTCACTTTTCTCCGCCATGTGCGGCAAAACATGTATGTCCGAGATTTTTCCACCGTATACTATTGTATCACCACTGCTTGGAGTCTGTCCGACAGCGCTGCATTTTTGTGAATTCCCACAAGAAAACTGACGAATATAAAATACCTTCTACTGTTGAAAAAGCGTCAAAGGCGATAACCACAATCGTTGCCTGTCTGCACGAAGAAAACCTGCAAAAATACATGAATTTGCGTCCTGGATCGCTGTCCACGAACAATTCCTGCAAAAGTGCAGGCTTTTCAGCGGGGACATGGGCTCAGGTTCACTTTCAGCGAAAATTCCTGCACTTTTGCAGGCTTTTCGCCAAAACAAGCCAATTTCAGAGGTAAAACCTGCACTTTCGCAGTTTTTTTCCTACCACGATGTCTCCTGTCCATCGCAGCGCGCGGTTGCGCTGCATGACGGCGGTCGGTCTTTTTGTTCAGTTCCACGACCTCGCAAGGAGAGGTACAAGCGGCTGTACCCCAATGTAGGGCCCTCCGGTTCTCCTAGCCCTAACAAAGTGTCGCGACTTTCTCGGAGCGATCTGCGATCTGCAGTTTTTTGAGCTGAAATCCGGGGTTCGGGCCGATATGAACGCTCGGCAAATTTAAGTTGCATTTTTTCCCCCGGGGGACTACACTTAAAAGCAACCGAATAGAACGGGAGCTTGTGCGAAGCAGGCTGAGAGTACGGCTAATCTGCCGTAGACCGTTGAACCTGTTGGATAATGCCAGCGTAGGAACCCGCTCAAAGTGTCTTATGATCACTTTGCCTGTTTGTACACAGGCAAAGTGTTTTTTTATTTTATACTCAAAGGAGTGCTTCATTTCATGAACGTACAGCAAATCGCCGCAATGTTGGATCGGGTGAGAGCGGCAAAACCCCTCGTTCACAATATTACTAATGTTGTCGTCACCAATTTCACAGCCAACGGGCTGCTCGCTTTGGGCGCTTCGCCGGTCATGGCCTATGCCGAGGAGGAAGTCGCCGAAATGGCCGGCATTGCCGGGGCCCTCGTTCTCAACATCGGCACTTTAAACGCTGCGGAAGTGCGCGCGATGAAGCTCGCCGGCAAATCCGCCAATGCGCACGGCGTGCCGGTCGCTTTTGACCCGGTCGGCGCCGGCGCTACCGCTTACCGCACAGCTACGGCCAGAGCGATCATGGCCGAGGTCAACGTCGCCGTGCTGCGCGGCAATGCGGCGGAAGTCGCGCAGGTGATCGGCCGCGACGCGCAAATCAAAGGCGTCGATGCCGGAGAAAGCGGCGGCGACGCGATGCAGTTGGCTGTCGCCGCGGCGCAGCAGCTCGGCACGACGGTTGCCGTTACCGGGAAAGACGACGTCGTCTCCGACGGGCAAACAACGTACATCTGCCGCAATGGCGATGCGATTCTCACAAGAGTAACCGGAACAGGCTGCTTGCTGACGTCCGTGATCGGCGCCTTTTTGGCCGTTGAAGCCGACCCGGTGAAAGCTTCGGCTGCAGCTCTCGTCACCTATGGCGTAGCTGCGGAAATCGCCGTAAAAAACAAAGGCTCCGAAGGTCCGGGAAGCTTCCAGATCGAATTGCTGAACGCCTTGGCGCAAGTTTCCGCAGAAGACCTGGACAAATATGCGCGCTTTGAACTTGTTTAACTGGAGGTACGGACGATGACATTATTTTCCGAACGGATTCGCCTTGCGGCGGACGAAAGCTGGGAAGCCAGCTTCCGTCACCCTTTCGTGACGCGGCTTGCAGACGGAACGCTTCCGCTGGAATGCTTCAAATATTACGTGCTCCAAGACTCGTATTACTTGTCGCAATTCGGCAAAGTGCAGGCGCTCGGCGCGGCCAAAGCGGCCGACCTGTATACGAGCGGGCGGATGGCCGAGCATGCGGTATCGACGTATCGGGCGGAGCTCGGGCTGCATGAGAAATTCAGCGCCCTGCTTAACATTACGGAAGCCGAGAGAGCCCGCTTCGAGCCGGCGCCAACCGCCTACGCCTACACGTCGCATCTGCTGCGCGCCGGGTACGAAGGGCATCTCGGGGACATTTTGGCCGCCATCCTGCCTTGCTACTGGCTGTACCAGGATATCGGGGAGCGGTTTAAGGATGCCAAACCGGGCCATCCGATTTATGAGGAATGGGTCGGCGCATACGGCAGCGACTGGTTCCGCACGCTTGTGCAGGAACAGATTGACCGTCTTGACGCCATCGCAGAACGGGTTACGGAAGGCGAGCGCGTGCGGATGGAACGGCATTTTGTCATTTCCAGCCGCTATGAGCTGGCTTTTTGGGAAATGGCCTACACGCTGGAAACGTGGTGATTTGCGAAAAATCAAGCAAAAATACCGGGGCCGCACACTTCAGGTGCCGGAAATGCCATTTTTTCAATTCCGTCTATGGTATTTTTGCTTGATCGCATGCACGAAAAGAACGATCGCCGGAATTACCGGAAACAAAGTAAAATCCCAAGTCACCCAGTATGGATTGACAGCGTTGAAAGCGATGATATTCGGGGTGATCATAAAGGCGAAGCCGAATAAAAACAGACCGAGCGGCACCGTTAAAACCCGAAAATCCCGCAAATTGAACAGCTGCGCAACCCCGACTGTAAAAGCGTATGTGTTCACGACTGACCGGAAATAAGTCGATAATATCCAGTTAATGGCGAGAATCGCTTCCACCCTTTCGAGAAAATGTCCGGCATTGATTTTTTTGGCCAGCGTATAAGTCGCATAAACTTGATTCGTCAACAAATAGTGGCCGAGCACCAGCAGGGAGACGAGCGTAATGGAAAAAATGGCGAGACCGGCCAAAAAGACGCCGAGCAAATAATCCCGCAAAGTATGCTTGCTCTGTTTGACGCTTGGGAATATCATCCAGAACGTAACCAATTCGCAAAACGGAAACGATACAAAAAACAAAACGCCTTGCGTTATGCGGAATGGACCTTGTCCAAAAAAAGGCTCCAGCTTTTTCGGATCAGACTGGGGCAGCAGCAAAACGATGAGAGCGACGAACAAAACGGCAAAGAGGATAAAAAAGACTTCGGAGGTTCGCGTTATCGTCTCCAGTCCGCCGCGAACCGCCATAATAACGATGAGTACCATCAGCAGATTGATGATCCGCATCGGGGTTTCCGTCATCATTTGCGCGGTAATAAAATCGCCGATTTCCCGAATCTGAACGGTCAGCGCCATCAAGAGAAACATCAGGTAGATGAGCGTCACCGCGCCTCCCGCCCATTTGCCCAGCACAAGCCTGTTGAACTCCACCATCGTAAGGCCTCTGAACCTTTGGCTGACTGCAAAGATACCCCACGCCACGGCAACTCCGATAGGCAGGCTGATTAATGCGGAAATCCAGGCATCCTGCTTGGCGTAAATGGTCGCATTGCTCGGCAAAAACAGCAGCATATCCCCGATAACGTACAAAATAACGAGAACGGACAATTGTTTCGTTCCGATTTGCTCTTTTTTCGGCAATATATAACCCCCTTATGAAACGAAAAAATGACTCAACCAATCGTTGATCGGCTTGTATATCGTATGAAGGAAGTTTAAGGGGCTTGGCAGCATAATTTGCTTGACGGTGACAATGCCGGTCCATACGCCTGCAAGCAGGATGATGGAAAAGAGAACGGCTTCCTTTAACCAGCCTTTTCGGATTAAAGCCGGCAGCTCGATAAAGGCCGCCGCGGCTGCCGCCATCATGACGATCGCTATACCGAGCATGCTTGTTACTCCTTAAGATCGTTTTTGACAGGATTGTTGGTAATGCCGATCCGGCGGATGATCACTTCGACATCGTATTTGATTTCCAGGTTTTCGAAATAGGTGTTCCAGTCGTCTTTCATCCGTTCCCACGCTTTCGGGTCAGCCCTGTAAATCGCATGTCCGAAGCCGAAAATGTCCACATCGAATTTTTGCCGGACATGGGCGACTGTCGTTTGCATAAGCTCGGTAAGATGCTGCTCGTTAACCTTCTGCAGCTCGTTGATCGTTTGCGGATCGGTCAGATCGATTTGACATTCCGCCTCGCCGATACTGGAAACATTGAGCACCTTGATCGTAATGACAGGCTTGCCGCTCACGACACTGCCCTTGATGTCGGTTTTGGAACTTACCGTTTCAAGCACCAGCTTGCCCCCGTTCGGGCATTCCAGATTGCCTACCGAACTCGTTACGTTGTTCATAATATAGTTATAGCCCCTGCCTTCTTCCTCGCTCAGCCAGCCGATCATACGGTCTTTATAAAAAACCGCCAGCCCGGCGTAGCGCAATATCGCGGAAGGCTCGATTTCCTCCGTATTTTTCTTCTTCTCGCCTTCCTTTTGATTTCCGAGCACCCGGACCCCGCTCAATACCGGATTCAGTCCCTCGGTAACCAGCTGATCCACGAGCTGATCCATCGTCACGGTAGTTGTAGGCGACCAGGCTTTGGCTGACGTATCCAGCGAGTAAAACAAACTGTGAGCCGGAATTTTTTCCAAAGGTGTTAAAATTTTCAGCACGTCTTCAGCCGGAACCTGGCGCGCGACCATAATATAAAAGTCGGTTCTCGCTTCGGGATTGCGGTACAGCAGATCGAGCGTGCTGCTGATGCCTTCCCGGGCCACGGACTCGCCCAAAATCAATACCCGTATGTGGCCGGAGTATATTTTGCGCGGACTCGTCTCGGTCAGCTTGCGGAAAGCTTCGAACACTGTCGGCGCCGTCGCTTTGTACATCGTAACCGGCGATCGGCCGCTTCCCGTTCTGGCAAGCATTTCGCCGGGAATGACGACCTGAATGGAGATCTGGTATTGATCTCCCACCTTGTCGATGGCCGTCCCCATCTGGATCGCCAGTTCGTTCAACTCGCGCCGGTTCCAGCATCCCGTTGTCACGGTCAAGAGCAGGATCAGGATCAGAAAAGTTGCACCCGCTTTTTTCATAGCAGCTTTCCCCGCTTCAGTTGTTATGTTCGTCGTCGCTATCCTGGCGGACCGTATCCCGGCCGGAGATCGATAAAGGCCTTCTGATCATATGCCTCCAAGGCACCCGGAACAGCGTATCCTTCTGTTCATGCAGGGAAAACGGAGCGAAGGAGCTCATGTACGGAACGCCGAACGAGCGCAGAGTCGTCAAATGAAGCACGAGCGCAATAAGTCCGATCAGAATGCCAAATAAGCCGAACGACGCGGCCAATCCCATCAAAACAAAGCGAATCATTCGGACGGCGATCGTCAGGCTGACGGAAGGCAGGACGAAGCTGGAAATGGCCGTGATAGCGACAATTATGACCATGGCGGCAGAGACGATGCCGGCCTCGACGGCAGCTTGGCCGATAACCAGCGTGCCTACGATGGAAACCGCCTGTCCTACCGTTTTGGGGATGCGCACCCCCGCTTCGCGCAAAATTTCGAACGTTACTTCCATCAGCATCGCTTCGATAAACGCCGGAAACGGCACGCCTTCCCGCTGTGCGGATAAATTGATAAGCAAATTGGTCGGAAGCATTTCCTGATGAAATGTCGTAACCGCAATATAGAGCGAAGGAGCAAGCAGCGCTATAAAAAAAGACAAAAAGCGGATGACCCGCAGCAAGCTGCTGATGTCGAAACGCTGATAATAATCTTCGGCCGACTGGAAAAATTGCACGAACAAAGCCGGAATGAGCAGCACGAAAGGGGTGCCGTCGACCAGAATCGCAATTCTTCCTTCCAACAGCCCCGCCGCAATCGTATCCGGACGCTCGGTGTTGTAAACGGTCGGAAACGGAGTATAAGTTTTGTCCTGAATAAATTCTTCGATATACCCGCTTTCCAAAACTCCGTCGATCTTAATCTTGTCCAGCCTGCTGAAAACTTCCTTGACGACCGCGTCGTCGGCGATATGTTTGATATACATAACCGCAACGCTCGTTTTGGTTACTGTCCCGATTTGAAAATTGTGATGCCAAAGCCGCGGGTCTTTGATTCGGCGGCGAATCATCGCCGTGTTGTTGCGGATATTTTCGGTAAAAGCCTCCATCGGGCCTCTGACGACTCCTTGGGAGGTAGGCTCGCTTACATTGCGGCCTTCCCAGCCGGCAGCGCCGATTTGAAGCCCTTCCGCAAAACCGTCGGTCAAAAGGATCGCCCCGCCCGACAGCAGACTGGTGTAGAGATTGGACTCATCGTCCAACAAGCAAACATCGCCCGCCGTAAGCACCGCTTCTTTCAAAAAGATCAGCGGGTTGGCGCATTCATTGTACAAATCCGGATCGGCCGTCCGCCGGTCTTTGGAAAGAATCGGTTCGATAATGGACTGGTTCACAATCTGGTTGTCAACCAATCCGTCCATAAACAGCAGCGCCAATCGCCAACCTTCGGCAGACGTCAATTCTTTGATGATCAAGTCCTCACTGTACCCGAATTGCCGTTGTATATGCATCGTATTCCGCTCTAGTTCCGTATACAAGGCTGTCGCATTCTCTGTTTGCGGATCGCTGTTCATCAACGGTACCTCCGGCATCAGTATGATTTCCATTTTTTCCATACAGCCCGAAATTATGCAAACAAAAAAATCACCCTGCGGGTGACTAACGACTACATCCATCGGAAATGGATGACCGGCAATGAAAACCTGCAAAAATACATGAATTTGCGTCCTTGATCATTCGCCACGAACAATTCCTGCAAAAGTGCAGGCTTTTCACCGAATACATGGACGCAGACTCACTTTCAGCAAAAATTCCTGTACTTTTGCAGGTTTTTCACCCCCGACCAGCCTGCCAATCCGCCGAATAACTACCCGCCGTGCAGTACTACAACCCGCGCCGGGACAGGCGCTCATTAGGAAAGGGCCATTGCACAATGCCGGCACCACCGTCTTTTGATGGCAAAAAAACATGTCTTGCAAAAACGTCCGGTTGGCGTAAGAAAATTGCGCGATACCTCTTTCATGACGCCAGACCCGGTGTTTATCGAATCTACGCTTGCCAAAACCCGAAAAATATAACGGGATATTTGTTTATTCCTCATAAATCATCTTCCGCATCATCCCGTCATCGATTACCAGGTTGATTCCCGTAACGAAATCGTTGCCCGGGTCGGTCAGGCACAAGCAGGCTCTGGCAATATCTTCAGGCTTTCCAATCCGTCCCGAAGGATGCTGCGAATGACCCCGGCGGCTCAGCTCCTTAATAAAAGATCGAATCGTTCCGCTTGGCGAATACAGGCCTCTTCCCCTCCGCTGTCGCTTTCAATATGCCACCAGGCGGCAAGGAGCGCGTGACAGTATGCCCAGACAAGCACCCTTTCCTTGTTCAGATCCAATTGCTCAACAAACAGGTCGATTCTGCGTTCGGTAGCTTGTAAAGCTTGCTCCGGCGGCACATGGTTCATTAAAAAAGGGATTATTTCATACTCAGGTTCGCCAATCACTCCCTTGGGGTCAATGGCCAGCCAAGGTTCGCGTTCGGCGGATAGTATATTCTCATGATGCAGGTCGCCATGGAGCAGGTACTGTTTGCCGGGAGCGGACTGCAGCCGGGAAAGCAGCAGCTCCGCCTTCTCTATCATTGCCTTCGGGAAAGGCCCGGTTCCGCCGTTAAAATGCTTTCGCAGCCGCTCAAAGCCTTGAAACCATCCCGCCACAGTCGGAAAAGCCGGCTCCGCCGGCGGGGCCGCCCGCAGTTTTTTCATCACCGATGCGGCAATCAGCACCGCCGTTTCGTCATCCGCTACGGATTTTAACGTGTTCCCCGGCTTCAGCCTTTCCAACAAAATCAATCCCATATCGGCATCGGCATGGAGGAGTTTGACCATTCCGCGGCCTTCCAAGCACGTGAGCGCCATAATTTCCGCAGCCGTATCTTTGGAAGGGACTCCAAGCTTCAAAACGGCCTCTTCCCCTCCGCTATATACGACCGGAGCGACGAAGTTATAGCTGAGCGAATAGGAAGGAAGCACCCGCAGCGACCATTTGGCTTCAATGGAAGCGATCAGTTCATTGAAATCGTCCAGCCACTGCTCGCCTTTTTCCTTATGGACGCCAATGATCGTGCGGCTGAAATGTTCAGGCAGTTGGATCATATTATTGTATACCGATCCTCTGGTCCAGTTTTCCTTGCAAGTATACGACTCTCATGAGCACAGTCGCCGCTTGCGCCTTCGTCACAGTGCCCTGCGGATCGAGCTTGCCGTCGATGCCGTCCAGCAATCCGAGTTGGGCGGCGAGAGCAACGGCGCCCTTCTCCGCAATGAGGTCGGCATCTTCATAGCCGAGCTTCGCATTGTTTTGCAGCTGCGCGGCCAGCTTGTCGTATTTGAGGAACTTGACAAGCAGAGCGGCCAGCTTTTCCCTCGTCAGCATGCTGCCCGGCTCCAGCCGCGGGGTTTTGCGGGGATCGAGCCACTGAGATTGAATATAAAACTGGGCGGCCGCATAATAAGCATTTTCTTTGTCCACATCCTCAAAATGCAGCTGCGGCTGCGTGCCGTTGTTCGCGTAAAAAATCGAATCCTCATAATGCGGATTCAGCGCTTTCGCGGTCATCTGCAGCCAGTCGCCGAGCGTAATGGCCTCATCCGGATGCAGCTTGCCTTCGGAATCGGCCTTCAAAATGGAGTGCTGAACAAGCGACTCCAAATCTTTTTGCGCCCAATGTCCTGCGATATCGGCAGGCAGCGCCGGCACATTTCCGCCGCCTTCGCCGGATAGCTGGAAAGTTTCCCGCCATTTGCCGGTAACGGCATCGATTATAAATCCGGCCTGCGTGCTGTCCTTGTAGTTTTGCTGATAAACTAGCTTAAGCACCGGTTCCGCATACCCTGTAGTTCCCGAATAAAAGCCGCCGAACTTGTGGTATTGCAGCACCGGAGCCGTGCCTTTCATAAATATTTTGAAAGCTTCTTCTTTTGTTGTAGCCGCCTCCAGCGAGGACACTTTCGCATCCAGATCTTCCTCGCGGGTACTGTGATAGCTTTTCAGTGCGCCTTGCGCGTTCAACGTGATCGAAGTCGTATCGCCGCTGACCGGAAGCCCCTTGAATATACGCTGATAGCGGTACACGAACAAACCGTTCCCGCCATTGGCCGGGGAATCCGCCGACATCAATTTGAGTTCCTCGGCCGCATTCGGATACAATTGATTAATGAGAGCCAGCGCCTTCCCGTCCGCCGCCTTTTGCGCAATCGCTTCCTGCTTTTGCCCCTCTCTTGACGCTTCATTCACCAATGGGGACCCATACCCGAATCCGTCTGCCTGAAAATCGAGAATTCGCCCCGTTTTCGCATCAACGACGGCTGTGGATTGCTTTTCATACCCGCCAAAAGAAGGCGTTTGATTGGACCAGCTCAAGTTCCACACCTGCCGGTTATTTTCCCAATAGGCATTTAATTCCTTTCCGATCAGCTTCCGATCCGCCGGAATGGCTTCCAATCGCTCCGCGAGCCCGGCTGCCTGCTCGGCCGTCAGCAGTTGGCCGTCTCCTTTCCCCCCTGTCGGAACAAAAACTTGATCCGTCTTGCCGACATCAGAAAGCTGCTCAATGTCCGATTTCAGGTCTTTGCCCGTTTCATCCAGCAGTTTGCCGGTTTGCGCATCGATGCTCACATCGCCGCGCAAAGGAGCCCAGCCGAGAAACCAGCTTTTTTCTCTGGCGTATGGTTTATACAACGGAACATACTGCAAATTCAAATGAACGCTCGATTCGTATTTTTTAAGCGCTTCATCCTGGCTGACAGCCGGCTTCGAAGACGGATATTGTTCCGACGCTTTGGTTCGGTAATAACCCGTAACTTCCCCGTTGCCGTCTACGGTCACGGAAATATTGTCCCCGCTTGCGAGGCCGTCTATGAAAGGAGTGAACGTAAAATAATATTGAACAGGACCAAAAAGCGCATCTTCCCTTATTCTCGGCTGTTGTTCAAGCTTCAAGCTGTCGGACCCGATCGAAGGCGCTGCCTTGCGGATAAAATCTTTTGCCGATTCGAGGGCTTCCGCTTCGGTCTTTTTCGGCGGATAGTACGCCTCGCCGTCGGCGGCCTGGAAATAAAAGCTGGTTTGCAGCAATTCGCCGGTAATGGAATCAAGCTTGCTCGTCAAACCGTAACTGCTGTTAGAACCGGTGCTGAACTCCCAGTTGATCGTCCAGACATTTTGATATTGAGGAGGATATGTATTCGTATCTCCCAACTGCACCTGGGCTGCCCGGGCATCCTTAAGTCTGGGAAATAAAGCCTTGACTTTCGCTACCGCTTCTTCCTGCGTAATTTTGGCCTCCGCCTGTTTGACCGGCGGCACCTGAACGGTATCGGCAATCGGAACCGCGGCGGACATGCCCTGCACTTCGACGGTTACGCTTTCGCCTGCAAAAGCCGGCAGCGGCAGCAGACTCATGCTCAAAACGGATAATACGGCAAGCTTGCCGGTCATCCCATTTATTTTTGGACGTGCATTCAACAACATCACTCTCCCAAAATTTGAATATTTTGCAAAGCCCATCAATATGTACGTGCCCAATTCCAAATAGTTCCGTTCAAGGAAACAAAATAAAACCGTCGTCAGCTCTTCGTCAAGAAGAACCGCGACGGCTTTGCTTATTTTTTGGGAATAAATCCGCCTTCATGCTTGCCTAATATTTCTGTCAATTCTTTTAAAAACATATTGATATCTTTGAACTGGCGATAGACGGAAGCGAACCGAATGTACGCCACTTCGTCGACCGGGTACAACTGCTCCATGACAAGTTCGCCGATAGCCCGGCTGTCCACTTCCGCATGTGCGGTGTTGCGAAGCTGCATCTCTACTTCCGAGACGATAACTTCCAGCCTCTCCATGGAAACAGGTCTCTTCTCGCAGGCCCGGATCAGGCCTCTCAACATTTTTTCCCGGCTGAACTCTTCTCTGCTGCCGTCCTTCTTGATGACGATCAGCGGGGTTTCCTCTACCATTTCGAACGTCGTAAACCGTCTCATGCATTTCTCGCATTCCCGGCGGCGGCGGATCGATTTATTTTCGTTGGCGGATCTGGAGTCGAGCACTTTCGTACCGTTGTAGTCACAGAATGGGCATCTCACTGGCCTCTTAACTCTCCTTTCTTTTGAACGTCAATTACCATATGTTACTTGTCATGAACAGGAGCGAAACGCACATAATAGGATTACCAACGACAAGGAGGTGAACAACATGGGTGCAGGACAATCTCGCAGCAGCAATGTTCTAGTCGTTCCTCAAGCAAATGCCGCGCTGGATCAGTTGAAATACGAAGTTGCTCAAGAGCTGGGTATCGCCATCCCGCAAGATGGCTACTACGGCAACATGGCGACTCGTGATACTGGTGCCATCGGGGGTCACATTACTCGTCGCCTGGTACAAATCGCAGAGCAGCAATTAGCCGGTCAATTCAAGTAACCCTTGAATAAAGGCTAACGTCCCGCGAGAAGTATTGAATCATTGCTCCTTCGATGGAGCGGGTTCAATGCTTCTTTCTTTTTTCATCAAAAATCTTTGAGTGAGCCCGGATTGCCCGCCGCTAAAGCGGATAAAGCATTTTCGATCCACTGCTCGGTGTAAAGTTTTTTGTACTTCTCATAGTAATACAGCACCCGCTGCACATAATGACGCGTTTCCCCAAAAGGTATCCGGCTGATATTCGCTTCCGTGCCGTCCCAAACCTCGTTTCTTTTCCATTGGTTGACATTGCCCTGGCCTGCATTGTATGCGGCTATGGCGTACGGCAAATTGCCGTCATAATGCTTCATCAGCCAACTGATGTACCAAGCTCCGAGATTGATGTTAATGTCCGCCTGCAGCAAATCTTCTTGTGAAAAAGAGCCCATATTCGCGGACTCGACGATCCAAGCCGCCGTGTCCGGCATAAGCTGCATGAGGCCGATCGCCCCTTTGCTCGATTCCAGATGATGCTTGTAGTTCGTCTCGACCCGAATGATCGCCGCAATGAGAAAAGGATCTGTATGATGATTCGCCGCGCTTTGTCGAATTTCCTTCTCGTAATAAATCGGGTACAGCTTGCGGCCGATAAAAGAACTGTTCATAAAGAGGAGCATAACAAAACAAATCAGCAGAAGAGCGAAAGCGCGCTTTTTCCGAAAAAATGTCATGTAAGCCCCTTTCTTAACCAAAATTCGCGAATCTGCCGCTCCGTTTCCTCCAAAGATCCGCTGTTGTCAACGAGGATATCGGCGCGCTCGCGCTTGATTTCGATCGGCATTTGCGCATCAAGCCTCCTGTCGGCCTCGGCTTCCGAGAGCCCGTCGCGCCGGATCAGCCGTTCCCGCTGCACTTCGTGGGGCACATAGACGACCATAATCTCTTGATACATATGTTCATAACCGGATTCATACAGCAGCGGCACATCGACAACGACCAACTTGTCCGGATGCTCCCGCTCGGCCGTCTCTCTTTGCTCGAGCAACTGCGCGCGAATCGCGGGATGCAGCAAGCTCTCCAACAGCTTGCGCGCATCTTTGTCCGCGAAAACGATCTCGCCCAGCTTTTTGCGGTTCAAAGATCCGTCCGGCTGAATAACGGCTTGTCCGAACTGCTCCGCAACCCTGGCAAGAACCGGGCTGCCAGGCTCCACAACATCGCGGGCGATTTTGTCCGCATCAATCAATATGGCGCCGCGGCGGACGAGCATGGCGCTAACCGTACTTTTGCCGCAAGCGATTCCTCCTGTTAACCCGATATTCATCCGAAAAACTCCTTGCCATTAGAACATTTTCATGATTCCCATCAATACAAGCACGCATGCCGGAAGAATCGACAGCTTCCTCATCCAGTTGATCTCCGCATAGCGAAACCCGATGCGAAGTCCGGTCGCAATAAATATTCCGCTCGCCAAAGCGATGACAGCCGCCGTAAGTAATGGCGCAAACCCGATAAGAGCCGCCCCGATCCCTGCTCCGAATGCGTCGAGCGATAGCGCCAGCCCGAGCAGCGTCGCTTCGGACGCGGAAATATTGCCCGATTTATCTACATCCGCGATGGAAGGCGTCCGTAAAATTTGAATAACAAGTCCAAACCGTTTCAATTCGAGGTTTAAAATCTCTTTTGTCTTTTGCAGCGTATCCCCGCCCTGCGGTTCGGCCGGGAGCTGCCTCAAAGAAATCTCCGGCTCTTGCGCTTCCTGAGACTTATTTTGCAGCACCTGCGCAAACGCCCAGATGCCGATACCGATCAGGATGGCGGCGCCGATCCGCTTCGCTGCCTCCGGACTCAAAAACGAAGACAGGAGCACGCCGATTTGCATCGAGCTGAAAATAATAATGCCCGACCAAAGCGAAATAATGCCGATGGAAAGAAGCGGAATCCGAATTTTACGCAAACCGTACATCGCACCGACGCCAAAACCGTCCAAGCTGACCGCAAAAGCAAGAATAAGCAAAGAAATCACAGGAAGCATAATACCCCTCCTAAGAGTTTTCCATAGGATTAACTTCTTTCCCAGGTTACATTCTTCTTATCATATGGGAGGGGGTGGCGACTCGTGCCTATTTACCGGATTTCTTTGGGACTCTCTTCTGCTTCAGGGGCTGGCATGTCGGACAAATATGCGTCCCTCTGCCGCCGACAACCGTTTTGTAAATCTCGCTTCCGCACGCCTTGCAAGGTTCGGACTGCCGTCCGTAAATGTTCAATTGATGCTGGAACAGTCCGATTTCACCCTGGCCGTTCACATAGGATTTGATCGACGAACCGCCTGCTTCGACCGCATCCCGCAGCGTCCGCACGATGGCCTCATGCAGCAGCAGCAGCTCCTTGCGGGAAAGCGACGAAGCTTCGCGCTCGGGATGAATGCCCGACAAAAAGAGAGACTCGTCTACATATATATTCCCGATTCCGACGATACATTCCTGATTGAGCAGCAGCGGCTTAATCTTGGTGGAGCGCTTGGAAATACGTTCACTGAACGCCTCCGGCGTGAACGATTCCTCCAAAGGCTCCAGGCCCAGCTTCTGCAGCGGAGGCTGTGAAAACTCCTCCCCTCTCGGAAACAAATGCATCGTTCCGAACTGCCGCACATCCTTGTACCGCAGCTCGCTGCCGTCCGTAAAACGGAACAGCACATGAGTATGCAGCTCCAGCGGATCATCACCTGCGTACAAGCCATAGCGGCCTTCCATGCGCAAGTGCGAGACGAGCACATAATCATCCAAGACAAAGCGCAAAAACTTGCCGCGCCTTTCGATAATTTGAATCGTTTGACCCTGCAGCAGCGTCTCAAACATCTGAATGTCCTGCGGCTTCTGTATAATCCGCGGCAGCCTGACCTGAACATGCTCGATCGTTTTTCCGGCAACAAGCATATTCAGCGTTCTTTTGACTGTTTCGACTTCGGGCAGCTCAGGCACCAGGTCTCACCTCTATAAAATAATTTTTTTGTACCAATGGTAAAAAAAACAAGAATAGGCCCGTGCAGAAGCAAGAGCGGGGTGTATGGGCCGCGGGCGCGGGCCGGCGGCGCAGGCCAAAGGCAGGGCCGCGGGCGAGGGCCAGAGGCGAAAGCTAAAGGCAGGGCCGCGGGCGCGGGCCGGCGGTGCGGGCCAAAGGCAGAGCCGCGGGCGAGAGCCGGCGGCGCAGGCCAAAGGCAGGGCCGCGGGCGAGGGCCGGCGGCGAAAGCCAAAGGCAGGGCCACCGGCGCGGGCCGGCGGTACAGGCCAAAGGCAGGGCCGCGCTCGCGGGCCGGCGGCGCGGGCCAATGGCAGAGCCACCGGCGGGGGCCGGCGGTGCTGGCCAAAGGCAGAGCCGCGGGCGAGAGCCGACGGCGCAGGCCAAAGGCAGGGCCGCGGGCGCGGGCCAGAGGCGCTAGCCAATGGCAGGACCCGGCTCGCGCGGTGGTGGGACCGCGGGCCAGCAGCAGCACCTCTGCCTGTCAGCGCGAAAAAACCTGCAAAAGTGCAGCTTTTTACCCGTTGATACGCTGGCAACGAAAAATTCCTGCAAAAGTGCAGGTTTTTCATCGAAAATATAGGCCCAGACTCATTTTCATTCAAAATTCCTGCACAATTGCAGGCTTTTCACCAAAACGACCCACTTTCACGGAAAAAGCCTGCACTTTCGCAGTTTTTTCGGCCTGGCGGGCATTATGAGGCCCGTGAGCCTGACGTGCAGCATCCTTGCAGATGACTACGCGCCGGCGGCACAGAGGTCACCGGCGCCGCCTTGCCGCAGGGGTGCCCGCTCCGAACGACGCCACCGCACGGGCAACTCCGCCTTCTGGCGGGCCCCACGAGCCTGGCGCGCAGCATCCTCGCAGATGACTGCGCGGCCGGCGGCACAGAGGTCTCCGGCCGCCTTGCCGCAGGGCCGCCCGCACCGGCCGGCGCCACCATCACGGGCAGCCCGCCCAAAGCGGTCGGCTGCCGAAATTACTTCGCCTCGTACCAGGTGAGGCCGAAATCGACGTCTGCCTGAAGCGGCACGTCCAGCTTGAGCGCGGAAGCCATCACTTCCGGCACGATCCGGCGCATCGTTTCCAGCTCTTCTTCCGGAACCTCGAAGACAAGTTCGTCATGCACCTGAAGGAGCATGCGGCTGCGCAGCCGCTCGTGCTTCAGGCGTTCCGCCATCTGCACCATGGCGAGCTTGATGATGTCCGCGGCCGAGCCTTGAATCGGCGAGTTCATCGCCGTGCGCTCCGCAAACGAGCGCAGGTTGAAGTTCGATGCCGCAATTTCCGGCAAATAGCGGCGGCGCTGCAGCAAAGTCGTGACATACCCGTCTCTGCGGGCATCTGCCACGATATCGTCCATATATTTGCGAACCCCCTGGAATACGGCAAAATATTGCTCGATAAAGCTGGCCGCTTCCTTCCGGGTAATGTCCAGGTTCTGGGACAGGCCATAATCGCTGATGCCGTAGACGATGCCGAAGTTGACCGCCTTGGCCTGGCGGCGCATGTTCGCGTCGACTTCGTTCTCCTGCACGCCGAATACGTCCATCGCCGTCTTCGTATGAATGTCCATGTTCTGAAGGAACGCTTCCTTCAGCTTCTCATCCTGCGAGATGTGCGCAAGCACCCGCAGCTCGATCTGCGAGTAATCCGCAGCCAAAATGTACCATCCCGGTTCGGAGGGGACGAATACTTTGCGGATTTTGCGGCCTTCCTCCATACGAATCGGAATGTTCTGGAGGTTCGGGTACTGGCTGCTGAGCCGCCCCGTAGCGGCAATCGTCTGCCGGTAATACGTATGCACTTTGCCGGTCTCCGGCCGCACCTCTTTAAGCAGCCCTTCGACGTACGTCGACTGCAGCTTCGCCAGCGAGCGGTAGTGCAAAATATGCTCTACGATCTCATGGTAGGGCGCAAGCTTTTCCAGCACCTCGGCGTCCGTCGAGTAGCCGGTTTTGGTCTTCTTCCAAGCTGGCAGCCCCAGCTTCTCGAACAAAATCTCGCCAAGCTGCTTCGGCGAATTGATGTTGAATTCGCAGGCCGCCAGCTCGTAGATGCGGGCCATGATGCCTTCGAGCTGCCCGGCCAGTTCCTCGCCGAGCTGCTTTAGGCCGTCGGCGTCGACCTCGATGCCGCGCAGCTCCATCTCCGCGAGCACGCCCGCGAGCGGCAGCTCCAGTTCGTAGAAGAGGCTGTGCATCTCGCTCTTCTCCAGCTCTTCCCGCAGCGCGGGCACCGCGCGGCGGATCGTGTCCGCTTTGCGGCACAGGTGCGCGCCAAGCGCAGGAAGCTCCGGCAGGCGAAACTTCACGCCTTTGCCGAACACCTCTTCATCGGCCTTGATGCCAGGCAGGCCGTATTTGCCCGCAAGGCCGCTCAAGGTGAGCGTCGACTCCGTAGGGTCGAGCAAATATGCGGCCAGCAGCACGTCGAAGTCCACCCCGCGGAGGCGGACTCCCTGCCAGGCCAGCGCCAGCTCCGCACGGTGCTGGTCGAACAACTGCTTCTTCTTCGTCTCGTCGGACAGCCAGTCTCTGACCGGCCCCGCTTCCTCGCTCATCAGCAGGCTGAAAGGCATATACGCCAGCTTGCCGCTTTGTTCCATATAAACCGCCATCCCGGCCACATCCGATTGATGTGGGTTCTCGCCAATCACTTCTATATGAATGACGGCCGAATCGCCGAGCGCGGCTATGAGACCCGCAAGTCCGTCAGCCGTAACGATTTCCGTCTCCAAGCTTTCTTCGGCTTGCTCCGCCTCGCCGGCATTTGCCGAGAAATCCATTTTTTCCAGCAGCGATTTGAATTCCAGCTTGCGGAACATGCCCGCCAGAGCTTGTCCGTCGTAGCCTTCATAACGGAAGCCCGCCCATTCCGTAGCCATCGGCACTTCGCGGAAAATCGTCGCAAGCTCCTTGCTCATGATCGCATCCTGCGAATGCTCCTCGATCTTTTCCTTCATCTTGCCCTTCATATCGGCGCTATGGGCCAGCACTTCCTCAACGGAGCCGTATTCGTGAAGCAGCTTCAGCGCCGTCTTCTCGCCAACCCCCGGAATGCCGGGAATGTTGTCCGAGGCGTCGCCCATCAGCCCTTTCAGGTCGATGATCTGATTCGGCGTCAAGCCGTACTTTTCCATAATTTCTTGCGGATTGTAGCGCTCGACCTCGCTGATGCCCTTGCGCGTAATCGCGACGGTGACATGCTCGGAGGCAAGCTGCAGCATATCCTTGTCTCCCGACACGAGCAGCACCTTCTCGCCGTGCTCGTCGGCAATCCGCGTCAGCGTGCCGATAATGTCATCGGCCTCGTAGCCCTTCAGTTCAAACTGGGGGATTTGAAAAGCCCGCAGCAGCTCTTTAATGAGCGGAAACTGCTCGGAAAGTTCAGACGGGGTTTTGGCCCTGCCGCCTTTGTACTCGGTATATTCTTTATGGCGAAACGTCACCTTCCCCGCGTCAAACGCTACGAGAAAGTGGGTCGGCTTTTCTTCTTCAATCAGCTTCAGCAGCATGGTGGTGAAGCCGTACACGGCATTCGTGTGCAATCCGCTTGAGTTGCTGAGCAGCGGAAGGGCGTAAAAAGCCCTGTTGGCAATGCTGTTGCCATCGATAATGATCAACTTGTCCATAGTAGCCTCCCCGATTTCAGACATACTCTCTTCATCATAGCATAGGAAATAAAAATAAAAAAACAGTTATGCACATAAACATGTAATAGAAGCGAGTAAACGGGTCGCAAGGTCTTCAAAAGGAGGTTCTCCGCATGAGTCCTTTTTTTTCTCCAACCCGCAAAAAAGTCATTTTTTTCGATATGAACAATACGATTCTGGATCGCAGGCAGTGCTTCGACTCCGCGTTTTTGCAAGTGATGAACGAGTATACGGCAAGATGGGAACCGGAAGGCCACACATGGTCCGGCCAGGACGCGCTGCAAAGCTATAAGCTGGAATGGAGCAAGCATCGGAAGGCGCCCGTAAAAAGCCAGATTTCCGCCGAGGAGCTCCGGCTATTGTGCCTGAAAAAGGCGCTCCAGCCTTTTCCGGTTTCCGTAAACCCCGCTTTTACACGCGCTTTTTTCGATCAGGTCGAACAGCAGGAGGATACCTTTGTCGCTTTATTTCCCGGCGTCGAAGAAACGCTCGGCGTTTTGACCAAAAATTTCGAGCTGGCCATTATTAGCAACGGCAATTTGCGGCGTCTGCAAAACAATTTGCACAAACTGAAGCTTACTCAGTGGATCGGGCCGGACCGTCTGTTCAGTTCGGAGAAGGATGGGCCGCGCAAGCCTCATCCCGCGATTTTCGAAGCGGCTATGAAAACGGTGGGCACGACGCCCAATCAAAGCGTCATGGTCGGTAATTCGTGGCGCAACGACGTGGTGGGGGCAACCTCCTGCGGCATGGACGCCGTCTGGATTCATCCAGGCAGCGTGAAAAAAATATCGGAACGCCGGGTCGGCAAGCAAAAGGTTATCATTATCCGCTCTTTTAAACAGCTCCAGCATACGTTCTCGGAGCCGATCCGGTGACCGGCATACAGAGCGCTCAATTTATGCAGTGCATGCAATAAACGCTCCCTTGATGCGCCTTCGCTTTCTTCTTCAAAGCAGCCGCAGCTTGTGAAATCTGCTCGAGGGTCATCGCGGATTCACTGCTGCATACGACGAGTGAAAGCGAAAGCGTCACCCCATTGCTCGGAACCTGGGCGCCGCTGCGGTCCCACACGTATTCCCACGTCTCTCCCTCGTAGAACATCTGTACGCCCTGCTCGAACCGGCGAATCATTTCCTGGCACAGCGTCTCCGGTAGCATCGTAGAGGAAATAGCTATAAAATCGTCCCCGCCCACATGCCCGACAAAGTCGAGCGGCGTGCCGCATACCGCAATCGCCTGCTGCATGATGTCCGCCGTATATTGAATCAACTGATCCCCTCTTTGAAAGCCGAAGCGGTCGTTGAACCATTTGAAATAGTCCAAATCCGCGTAGACGACATGGAACGGCTTCTTTTCCATAATCCGCTTGTTCAGCTCCCGGTTGATCTGCAAATTTCCCGGCAGTCCGGTCAACGGATTGGCAATCCGCGCGGATTCCATGCGGACGCTCGTAATGCTTTCCAGAATGGAGCGGATGGAAGCTGTGCCCGCCATTTTTCCGCCGCTCGTAATAATGACGAGATCGTACAGGTTATGTATGGAACGCGAGGTCGCCATTTGCGAGACTTGCTCTACGGGCGTGAACTCGTCCACGATGAGCGGAGAATCGTCCATGATCTGATCGATGCTCCGGTTCCAGAACAACGAGAATCCGTACTGCCCCGCCAGCTGCTGAAACAGCCTGTCCCTCATCATCAGCCCGACCGGAACGGCTTCGCTTACGATAACGGCGCCTACGGCGTCCTGGTTTTTTTTCAAATAGTCGGCGACTTCGGAAATAAGCGCACGCTTGTCGAACACCTTCACCGGCGCGGCCAAATCGCCGATCGACCAGACCGCTGCGCCGCCTTGCAGCTTTCGGTGCTGCCAGATCAGCATCTGGTGGCTTTCCTCGACGGTAACGGGATCGGTGCCGGGCCTTCCGAGCAAATAGCCTTGACCGTAATGAATGCCCATCCGGGTTAGCTTGATCAGCTCGTCCATATGCTCGATGCCTTCGGCAATAAGCGAAATATTCATTTTCTGGGCGAAGGTGACGAACGTTTCTACGATATACTCCTTGACTTTATTTAAATGAATGTTCTCGATCAAAGAACGGTCGATTTTAATAAAATCCGGCTGCAGCTCCGCAATCGCCTGAAGGGACGAGTATCCGGCCCCGGCATCGTCGATCGCAATCCGATATCCCTGTTTGCGGTAATGCTCCAAAATCTTTTTGGCCAAAGTAAAATCCTCGATCGAGCTTCTCTCCGTAATTTCAAAAACGACATTGTTCGGCCGCAAGCCGTGGGCATGCAAAATCTCCATCGTTTTACCCGGAATAAATTGCGGGTCGTGCAGCACCTGAGACGAAATGTTAATAAATAAAAACTGCTCCGGCCGCAAAAAAGATCCCTGAATCGCCTTTTCTCTGGCCAGTTTTTCCAAAACATAGAGCTCGCCTTGTTGTTCGGCAAATTCAAACAGTTCCAGCGGCGATTGAAACGTACTTTCCCGCGGCCCCCGCGTCAACGCCTCGTACCCGGTAACTTCTCCACTCTGCAGCGAGACAATCGGCTGGTACACCGAAAAAATGGACTGCCGCTCAATGATTTCGCGAAAATGCGCGAACATGTCTGACTGAACTTGCATCAACATCATCCCTTACCGACTCAACTTTTACCCCAAGTGTAACAAACCAAACGTCCAGACATGTTAAGCTTGTGTAAAATCATTGTAAATAGGTTTAATAATCTGTATCAACATATTTTCTCACAACCAAAAAGAGGGAATCTGCCCTTTTTCCCGAAAAAAGAAAGCAGGAGATTTTGCAAAGCTGTGTTCATACCTTTTGGATTGTATAACCGAAAGAAGGAACTGAAATGGATGATCAAGTAAAAATCTTGGCGGTGGATGACCGCTACGAAAATTTGCTGGCTTTGACCGGCATACTTGCCTCTTCTGACTATGATCTGATTACGCTGCAATCCGGCGAAGGGGTTCTCAAATACTTGCTCAAGGAGCCGGCCCACAATGTGGCCGTAATCCTGCTGGACGTGCAAATGCCCGGCCTAAGCGGTTTTGAAACAGCCGAGTTGATCAAGCAGAAGAAGTCCTGCGAAGATGTGCCCATCATATTTTTGACAGCGATCAGCACTTCGATTGAACACGTATTAAGAGGTTATCATGCAGGCTCCATCGACTACGTTTTTAAACCCGTGCATCCTGATCTGCTTAAAATGAAAGTGGACGCTTTTGTCAAGCTTCACCGCTATCATCAAAAAATAAAATCCCAAAGCGAGCTGTTGAACCAGCGGGCGCTTGAACTGGAGGAGACGAACCACAAGCTCGCCAGAGCGGAAATGCTGCTCAAGCAGCAAAACGAGCTGCTGGAAAAACGCGTGGAAGAAAGAACCCGCGAACTCGTGGACGCGCATCAAAAATTGATGAAATCGCAAGAGCATTTTCAAAAAATGTTCAAAGCCTCTCCCTGCTTGATGGCGATCAGGCGCCTGTCCAATTACGAATATATCGATGTCAACGATACCTGGAAGCAGTACACGGGCTACGGGGAAGAAATCATCGGCACGTCCTTGAACTTGTTCGGGATGAGGGGCGATTCCGCCGAAAGCGAAGACGCCTGTGCGGAGCAGGTCGGCCACAATGCCAAAGTCAAGTACGAGACGAAAAACAAAGAAATCCGCAGCGCCGTGCTGTCCACGGAAATTATCGACATGGACGACGAAAAGTGTCTGCTGCAGGTAGCGATCGACATCACGGAAAACCTCCGATACGAGACCGAAATGGCCCGTCTGGCCCAGTTGAACCTCGTCGGGGAGATGGCCGCCGGGATCGCGCACGAAATCCGGAATCCGATGACGACCATCCGCGGCTTTCTGCAGCTGTTCCGGGACAGCAAAGGCACGATGGAAAAAGAATACATACATATCATGCTGGAAGAGCTCGATCGGGCTAACAAAATCATTACCGAATATTTATCGCTGGCCAAAAATAAACAAACGCACCAGCATACCGCACAGTTGAACCGCATTTTGGAAACGCTCTATCCGTTGATCCAGGCCGAAGCGGTCATGACCGGCAAGCATCTTCAGATCGAATACGGCGATTGCCCCGAGCTGCAATTGGACGATCAGGAAATCCGCCAGCTAATCCTGAACATGTGCATCAACGGGCTGGAAGCGATGGACGCGGGCGGAATGCTTTCCGTCGAAACGTACGCCGAAGCGCAAAGTGTCGTTTTGAAAATATCCGATCAAGGAAGCGGCATCAGGGAAGAAAATTTGGAAAAACTCGGCAGGCCGTTTTTCACGACCAAAGACCACGGCACCGGATTGGGGCTGGCCGTCTGCTACAGCATCGCCGCCCGGCATCAGGCGCCTATCGAAGTGCAATCGAGCAGCCTGGGCACGACGTTTTTCATCCGCTTCGCGATCCCTTCCGCCGTCTTGGCGCAGTAACCCTTTGATCGGCCGTTCAGTGGTTCCCGGCGTGGGTGCAGCACTGCAGTTCCCGGCGCGCGTTGTGCGTTGCAGTGATGCACGGCGGGGGGCATGAGGTAACTCGACTGGCTGGGCTGTGGGTATAACCTGACTGCGGGCAGAAAGCCTGCAAAAGTGCAGGTTTTTGCCTGCTAATACGCTGGAAACGAAAAATTCCTGCAAATGTGCAGGCTTTTCGCCAAGCACAAGAGCTTAGATTCATTTTCTACGAAAATTCCTGCACTTTCGCAGGCTTTTCGCCAAAATGAACCGTTAACCCGGAAAAAGCCTGCACTTTCGCAGGCTTTCTTCGCTCAGACACCAGGCAATCATACAAAAAGGGGAAGCTAGCGGCCCAAAGCCGTTAACTTCCCCTTTTTTCCACACCATCAGACGTTCAAATCTTTGCGCTTCCCGGTCACCATGTAGATGACACCTTCTCCGATGTTGGTCACATGGTCGGCAACTCGTTCCAGATAGTGCGCCACCATGATCAGATGAGCCAACTGACGGTTGCGGTTCAGGTCCGCATTCATCATGCTGATCAGCTCTTGCATAACCGTGCTGTACAGCTTGTCGACCTGGTCGTCCTTCTCCGCAAGAGCCGCCGCCCTGTGCACATTGCGCTCCGTATAGGCGATCATGCTCTCCTGCAGCATTTCGATGGCGATATCGGCCATCTGCGGAATGACTTCGAGCGGTTTGACCAGCTCTTCGCCGGCAAAGCGAATCGTAATCTTCGCGATGTCGACGGCATGATCGGCGATCCGCTCCAGATCGGTCGCGATTTTAATCGCCGTGCCGATAATTCTCAAATCGCTGGCCATCGGCTGCTGCAATGCGGTCAACCGGAGGCACAGCTCGTCGATTCTTGTCAAGAAGTCATCGATAACATCGTCCCTCTTGATGATTTGCCCCGCCAGTTGTTCATCCAATCTGGCCAGTGAATCCACCGCCGAGCGGATCAAATGTTCCACACTGCTCCCCATTTGAAGCAGTTCATGCTGAAGCAGTTCCACCGACTGATGGAAACCCGGTCTCGTATCCATTTGTACACTCCCTTTCCCTTCTGTTAACCGAATCTTCCGGTAATGTAATCTTCCGTGCGCTGGTCGTTAGGACTTGTGAAAATTTTGTCCGTTTTGTCCGTTTCGATCAAATATCCGTTCAGGAAGAACGACGTCATGTCGGAAATCCTGGCGGCTTGCTGCATGTTGTGCGTTACAATGATGATTGTGTACTTGTCTTTCAGCGTCTGGGTCAGCTCTTCGACCTTAAGCGTGGAGATCGGGTCCAGCGCTGAAGTCGGCTCATCCATCAGCAGCACATCAGGCTCGACCGCCAGCAGACGGGCGATGCAAAGACGCTGCTGCTGACCGCCGGACAAGCCGAGCGCCGATTTGTTCAACCGGTCCTTGACTTCGTCCCAAAGCGCCGCTTGTATCAAGCTGCGCTCGACGATTTCATCCAGCACCGATTTTTTCTTCGTGCCGTGAATGCGCGGGCCGTAGGCGATGTTGTCGTAGATGCTCATCGGGAACGGATTCGGGCGCTGGAACACCATGCCGACCCGCTTGCGGAGCGAAACGACATCCGAATCCGAGCCATAGATGTTCAATCCGTCTACCGCAACGTTGCCTGTAATTCTGACGCTTTCGATCAAGTCGTTCATCCGGTTCAGCGTACGCAGGAAAGTCGACTTGCCGCAGCCGGAAGGGCCGATCAAAGCGGCGATCGTACCGGCCTCAATGCTTAGCTCTATATCATGCAGCGCATGGTTGTCCCCGTAAAACAAGTTTAATTTGTCCGCTTTGATTTTGGGCTTTGTCATTGTCGTTACCATTTATTTCCCTCCGGAAAGTCTTTTTTGTAAAATCCGACTTGGAATACCTACAAGCAAGTTGAAGACCAGCACGACGATGAGAAGCAACGCCGCACTGCCTTTGGCGATATCTTTCGCGTCAGGCACCAACGCTTCCGCACCGACATACCAGAGATGAACGGATAAAGTCTCGCCCATTTTCAGCGGATTGAAATCCGGGAAAAACCGCGACACCGACAAGCCTGCGGTGTAAATCAGAATGGCCGATTCCCCAAGCGCGCGGCCGGAAATGAGCGTAATGCCCGTAATCAGATTCGGCATTGCCGCAGGAATGAGCACCTTGCGGATCGCCTGCCATTTGGTCGAACCGAGCGCAAGGCTTGCTTCCCAGTACGAATCCGGCACTGTACGGATCGCTTCTTCTGTCACACGTACCATGACCGGCAAATTCAGCAGAGCGACGGTCGCCGCGCCGCCGATAATCGAAAATTTCAGCCCGAGCAAATTGGCGAACAACAGGAAACCGAACAATCCGAAAACGATCGAAGGGACGGAAGCCAAAGCTTCGACCGAAATGCGTACAATGTCGGTGAAACTATTTTTTTGCGCATAAACAGCCAGATAAATCCCCGAGAACACTCCGATTGGAACCGAAATGATCAGGGAAAGGATCAAAATGTAGAAGGAGTTGAACAACTGCGGCCCAACGCCGCCGCCGGCTTTAATTTCCTCCGGCTTGCCGAAAATGAATTGCCACGATAAATGAGGAATGCCGTCGCCAAGTATCCGTATCAGAAACCAGGCCAGAATGAGGATAATGACAACGCCCGAAGCCCAGAAGTAGACAGTGGCCAAACGATCCGTATTTCTGCTGTTCATTTAACTTCGCTCCTTTTAGCCACGATCCGGATAATAAGAATTAACAATAAGGAAATAATAAGCAGAAGCAGCGCCATCATATAGAGCGCGTTATTCCAGGTCGTTCCGTAGTTCGTGTTCCCCATGTCCTTGACAATCGCGGTTGTCAGCACCGTCGTCGAATCAAGCAATGACTTGGGCATTTGCGGCGAGTTCCCGATCACCATGAACACCGCCATCGTTTCGCCGATTGCGCGGCCCATGCCGAGTATGATGCCTGTCAAAATACCGGGTCTTGCCGCCGGCAGCAGCACGCGCCACATCGTTTGCCAGCGTGTCGCTCCGAGAGCCAGAGACGCTTCTTCCAACCGTCCGGGCAGCGAGCGGATCGCATCCTCGGAGATGGAAAGAATCGTAGGCATAATCATAATCGCCAAAATGATAGCCGCCGGCAAAATGCCGTACCCGACTCCGCCGGTCATTTTCCCAAGCGCGGGTACGATAACTGTCATACCGATCAGACCGTATACGACAGACGGAATGCCGACGAACAAGTCCGTGGCAGGGCGCAAAATTTCGCGCATCCATTTCGGTGCGATTTTCGCCATAAACAGAGCCCCGGACAGCGCCAGCGGCACCGACAATACGACGGAAACGAGCGTCAGCAGCAGCGTGCTGTACAGAAAAGGCAGCGCTCCGAATTTATTTTGCCCGGGCGTCCAATCGGTCGAAAAGAAGTACTCCAAAGGACTGACCCCTTGAAATGTTTTGAGCCCCTGCATCCCTACGAAAATAATGATGGAAAAAATAATGGCCGCTACGAGCGCGGCGCTCCCGACGAATACCCACCGCATCACGTTGTCTTGTCTATATTGTCCCTTCGTCCATTTGCTCGTCATCGGGCGGTTCCTCTCTTCCGCCGTGTTTGCCAGCTTGTCTGCCACCGTGTTCAATGGATAATCCCCCTTCTCCTGATTCACATTACACTCATCATAGGTGATGAGTGTCAATGCATCATCAATGAATTGTAAAGACAATGTAAAAATTTTTCGTCTCTTCTCGAGCAAAAAGAGCGCTGCAATAGCTGCAGCGCCCTGGTGCTTTTAAACGTTATTATTTGTTTCCGAGCAGATCGGCAGGCAAGAATTTCAGATCGCGAACTTGCTTGCTTTGGAAGTCTTTGCTTTTGATATAGTCGATGAAAGATTTAGCAGGTTCTTTAGCTTCGCCTTTTGTGTACATACGCTCAACACCGAACAGTTTGTAAGTGCCGTTTTTGATGTTGTCTTCGGAGAAAGCAACTCCGTCGATTTTCAACGCTTTAACCGTATCGTCGATGTAAGGAGTATCAACGTAGCCGATGGAAGCGGATTGGCCGGCTACCGCTGTTTTCATAGCACCGCTGTTTTCTTGCGTAATACCGTCTTTAGTGAATTCTTTGCCGTCAAGAATGATTTGTTGAACCAGTTTGCGGGAACCGGAGCTGTCAGGACGGTGAACAAGAACGATTTTCGCGTCTTTACCGCCTACATCTTTCCAGTTTGTGATTTTGCCCATATAGATGTCGGCAGCTTGCTGTTTAGTCAAGTTATCGACAGTTACATCTTTATTAACGATGAAAGCGAAAGGAGCAACTGCAACAAAGTTCTCTTTCAAGCCTTTGTCTTTGTACTCATCTCCAGGAGCCACGTCGGAGTTACCGATATCGGAAGTGCCGTCCGCTACGTTTTTGATACCTGTACCGGAACCGCCTGCTGTTACGTTGATCGTTACTTTCGGGTTTTTCTCCATGAACTCGGTAGCCGCTTGTTTCACAAGAGGAAGCAGGGCGCTGGAGCCGGATGCCGTAATTGTGCCGGAAAGCTCAGTTTTTGCTGGAGCCGGAGAATCGCTTGGTTTGGTAGATGCGCTTGCACTTGGTGAAGGAGATGCAGCGTTTTGTGTTGTGTTTGTGTTGGCGCCGCAACCAGCCAAAGCCCCCATTACTAAAATCGTAGAGAGTGAAAATGTAATTCCTTTTTTCGACATGAGCTTAAACATAGTCAGCATGTCCTCCTTTATTTTTATAAAGCGTAATTGCAGTTAGATTCGATGTCTGTTCTCTGTCCGTCGATCTAACCTTCTTACACATCGTAACAACAGATTGTAAATTAAAAACTCGCGAAACGTAAACGTAATGTAAAACTTTTATTTAACACTTCTTTAACACAGTTCGGCTTTTCGCTTAATAGATGATTATTAAAGTAGAAGCAATACATAGAAATTAGTCGAAAATTGTCAATTAAAAATGGAGGGAACGAAAATGAGGAAGTTAACGTTCAATATGACCATGCGCAGCAAATTGATCGTCAGCTTTAGCAGTATGCTTCTGATTTTTCTTACGGTCGCATTCTTCAATCTCTATCAGGTCGGTCAAATCAAACAGCACATGAACGATCAAAACGATAAAATACAGCTCAAAGTGATGGCGCTGGAGCTTAAAGAAATGGTGCAGGAGCTCAATATTATCGCTTCCGGTCTGGAGATTTCCAAGAAACCCGAATATATTTTAAAATACAACGCAAAGCGGCAGCCTTTTACCGATATGGTCAAAATGATCGGCGACACCGCCTCCACGCCGGAACAGCTAAAATGGCGAAGCCAGCTGATCCAGGCTTCCGTCGACTATATCAACAATTTCGATTCGGCGGCCCAAATGGTTCAGGGAAACGGCACGAATCCGGTAGATCTGCAAATCAATCTGCTGTATCTCTATAATGAATCGCAAGATTTGAAAGATAAAATTTTCGGTCTGGTCGACAATTTTTACACGACATACGCGGAATCCGCCGATAATGCGGTGAGCGAATCCACTTTGCTGCTGGATCAAACGGGTAAAGTGATGCTTATCGTAGCGTCCCTCGTGTTCGTTTTGACTTTGTTCATTGCGTTCATCATCATCCGCTCTTTCATGAATCCTATCACCCGCTTGCAAAAAGCGGTGGCCTTAATCGCCGAGGGAGACTTGAGCCATACGATCAACTCCGAGTCTCGGGATGAGCTTGGCCAATTGAGCCGCAGCTTCGACCATATGATCGTCCAAGTTCGTCAAATGCTGAGCGCCGCGAGCAAAATTGCCTCCTCCTTGACAGAGCATTCGCAATCGTCCCGTCATTTTTCGGAACTGACCGCATCGGCGAATATCGATATTTTAAAATCGATCCAAGACATTTCGGCAGGCGCTAACGAGCAGGCCTACAAAACGGAGCAAAGCTCGCAAATCATTGCCGAGCTGGACGCGGAAATCCGCGCGATCACGTCGTATACGGACGATATGAAGCGTTCCAGCGAAGAGGCTTCGGCCGGCACGCTGAACGGAACGGCGTCCGTTCGGGCGTTGAAAGCCTCCTCGGACCGATCCCAGGAGGTGCTGAGCAAAGTTGACGCAGCCATGCGGACTCTCGCGGCGAGCTCCAAGCAGATCGGCGCGATCACGCTGTCGATTACGGAAATTTCGACGCAGACGAACGTGCTGTCGCTGAACGCTGCCATTGAAGCGGCCAGAGCCGGCGTTCACGGCCGTGGTTTTTCCGTTATCGCCGAAGAGGTGCGCCAGCTGTCCCAGCAAACGAACGACTCCTCCAAAACGATCAGCGGCATGATCCAGACGCTGCAGCAGCAAATCCGCGAGCTGCAAAGCAGCTTGAACGAAGCCAAGGAGCAGACGGAGGCGCAAAACAGCCGCGTGTCGGATACGCTCGACTCTTTTGTCGGCATCGAACAATCGATGAGCCATATTACGGGTCAGATCGAACAAATTCATGACAAAATCGAGCAGGTCCGCCTGAAAAACGATACGCTCATAGAGTCCGTTCAATTCGTCGCCGCCGTAGCGCAGGAAACCGCGGCAGGGGTGGAGGAAGTTCATTCGACCTCGATTCAGCAGGACGCCTCGATCCGTCAAATCGCCGACCAAGCGGATGACATTCACACTTTGGCCGCACAGCTGTTCACGGAAATCAGCAAATTTCAAATCGGAACCGAGGATGTGGAATTAGCTCAGGAAGGGCATTCCGAATCCGAACCCGGGAATGAGGCTGGACAAGCGAAGTTCCTTGAAGAAGCGGAATCGGCCGAAGAGGAGCCTGCTGCTGCAGCTCCGGCGGAACAGCAGCTTGATGAGCAGGAACAGTCCCGGACACCGAACGGGGAACTGGAACAGCAAGAGCAGCAGCAAAAACAAGAGCAACATGAAAAGCAAGAGAAGCTTGGCGAGGTGAGCGAAGCGGAGAAAAAATTGCTCGTTACCGTGTAGCTCTAGCCCGCCCGATCGCGGCGCGACGTGGCGCGACGTAGTACTACTGCTGCGCCAACGAGAGTACACCAACAAAGACGCCTCCGTTCCACTATCACAGTGGTTCGGAGGCGTCTTTGGCCTTTTCTTTTATTGCTTGACCGTATTTTCTGTCGTTTTGAGATTACGGAGAATGCTGACTTCAACGCGCCGGTTCTTCGCTTTGCCTTCCGGCGTATCATTGGATTCCACAGGATGGTATTCGCCGAATCCGACGGAACGGTACATGACAGGGTTCAAATTGCCGTTATTCAGCAGCACTTTCATAAAATTGACCGCGCGCTTGGCGCTCAAATCCCAGTTCGTTTCGAACTCCGGCTTATGTATCGGCACATTATCGGTATGTCCTGCGACTTCGACCTGGTAGTCCGTGTAGCCGCTCAGCATCTCGGACATGGAGACGGCAAGCGTTCTTGCCTCAGGCTTCACAGTAGCGGAACCGGAATCGAAAAGCGCCCGGTCGCTGATCGTAATCGTCAGCTTCTCGCTGTCCAGTTTCGTCTGCAATTGGTCGGCCAAATTGTTGTCCTTAATAAAAGCGTCCACGCTCTTCTTAAGCTTCTCCAGATCCTCTTCTTCCTTCTTGAGGCGCTCCGCCAGCTTCCCGGCCTGCTTGTCTTCGGGCTTCGTCGGCGGATTCTGGTTGTTGTTGTTATTCTGGGTAGAGTTCGCAGCGTTATCGATCGGGATCAGGTTGGACATATTCATTGGTGCTGTTCCGCCAGTAAACGCGTTGTTCAAAGCTCTCATGATCGAATCGTATTTTTTGCTGTCCACTTGGCTGGAGGCGAACAAAATAATGAACAGCGCCAAGAGCAGCGTAAGCAAATCCGCATAGGGAATGAGCCAGGTTTCGTCAATATGCTCTTCGTGTTCTTCGTGCTTTTTCTTTTTGCTCACTGTGGAGTGGCCTCCTTCGCCCCCTCTTCATACTGCGCGCGCTCCGTGTTCGTCACAAAAATCATCATTTTTTGCTTCACGGAGTTCGCAGATACGCCGGATTGAATCGACAGCAAACCTTCCACGATCATCAACTTGATCTCGACTTCTTTTTTCGATTTACTTTTCAGCTTGTTCGCGAACGGGTGACAAACGACGTATCCGAGGAAGATACCGAACAAAGTTGCGACGAAAGCCGCGGAAATCAAGTGGCCCAGCTTCTCCACCTCGCTCAGGTTGCTAAGCGCCGCGATCAAGCCTACAACGGCGCCAAGAACGCCGAGCGTAGGCGCTGCCGCACCCGCCTGTGTAAAAATGCCCGCAAATCTTTTGTGTCTCGCTTCCATCTCGGCAATATCTTCAAGCAGCACGTCGCGGACAAAATCGGGATCGTTCCCGTCGATGATCAGACGCATACCCGTTTTCATAAAAGGATCGGAAAGCTCCTCGGCTTGTTTTTCCAGGGAAAGCAAGCCTTCACGGCGCGTAATGGAAACCCAGTTGATAAACGTTTCAATAAGCTCTTTTTTCGGCATTAACGGTTGTTCGGTAAAAATAATTTTCAATAATTTCGGAAATTTTTTCATATCTTCCATTGGAAACGATATAAAAAGCGTAGCTGCCGTTCCTCCGAAAATAATTAACGCAGCGGCGGGATTCAAAAGCGCCGACAGACTGGCCCCTTTTAACACCATGCCCACTCCGACCGCAAGAAACGCAAGAACGATACCGATTAACGATGATTTCTCCATCTTTGGTGCACCTCTCCATGTTTTCTACGTTTTCTTTGTAACAACTTTCCACTATGTACTGCACGAGCCGGGCCCGATTTCCCCCTCCAGAGCAACCTCCTCCATGCATCGTCATTTGTAAAGCTTCTAAAAATTCGACAAAATATGTATATAAACTTATGATAAAAACAATCAATATAAAACACAATACTTTTTTTGTCGAATAGTGTAAGGTAACCACGAATATGGAAGAATACATTCACAAAGCCCTTATACTTCTTTTATACTTAGATCATGCAAATCCCTGCTCAATTCGATATAGACGAGAGGAGTGAGCCATTTGGAGCACAGAAATTATGGCAAATCAGACAAACAATTCCCGATTCTCAGCTTTGGCGCCCAAAGAATCGTCGACGAACACAACTGCTCGGAGGAGGATGCAATCCGAATCGTAAACCGGGCCATCGATGAGGGGATCACTTATTTTGACACGGCGCCGAGCTATTCCGACGGACAGTCCGAAGAGCGGCTCGGCAAGGCACTGCAAGGACGCAGGCATGAAGTGTGGATCACGACCAAAACCCATGACCGCACGAGAGACGGCTCGTGGAGGCTGCTGGAGGCGAGCCTGAAGCGCCTGCAGACGGACAAGGTCGAGGAATGGCGGCTGCACAACATCATGACGATGGAAGAGCTGGAGCGATGCTTTGCCAAAGGGGGCGCGCTCGAAGCGCTGATCGAAGCGAGGGAGCAGGGAATCATCCGTTCGATTAGCATCAGCGGACATACGAACCCTGCCGTGCAGGCGGAAGCGATCGAGCGGTTCCCGTTCGACAGCGCGCTGGTGCCCCTCTCCGCCGCAGATCATTTCGTGTACAGCTATGCGCACGAGTTTCTCCCGAAAGCCGCGGACAAAGGAGTCGCCGTCATCGGCATGAAGGTGATGGCGCTCGGCAAGCTGGCGCCTTGGTACGAGCAGGCGCTCCGCTACACGTTCTCGCTGCCGATCGCGACGGCGATCGTGGGCATGGAATCCATGGAGCAGCTGGAGCAAAACCTGGCGATCGCCAAAAGCTTCACGCCTATGTCCGACACGGAGAGGCTTGAATTTTTCAAAGAAATCATCCATCTGGCTTCGCCTGACGTTCTCCGCTGGAAAGCGAGCGAATGGATGTCCGGCGAGTGGTACGCCAGATAAATTTCCCGCACAAAGCAAAAGGGGCAACCGTTGAGGCAGCCCCTTTGTTCATTCCTCGAAAATCGTGCCCAGCAGCTGCCCCAATTCCTCCAGCGCCTGCGTTTCCTGCTCGCCGTCCGTTTCCAGCGTCACCTCATCGTTTTGCTCAATGCCCAGCGTCAGCATGCTGAGCGAGCTTTTTCCGTTCACTTTCCGGCCGTTTTTCGTCACATTGACTTTGCAGGGGAAAGCACTCGCTTTTTGCACGAATACTTTCGTCGGCCGCGCGTGAAATCCGGATGGGTTTAATACGATATAAGTTTGAGCAATCATTGCAAGCCACTCCTTGTTTTCTCGTTTACAAAAGCTTGTATTTGCGCCTGGCTGCCCATGCTTAAAATTTGCTCCGCATAGTCCGCCCATTCGCGGTGAGACGAAGCGCGGATCAGCGCTCTGGCCGGCAAAATCGAGCCCGCGCTCATGCTGAACTCATGCAGTCCAAGTCCGAGCAAAATCGGAATAGCCGTTTCGTCGCCGGCCATTTCTCCGCACATGCCGACCCATTTGCCTTCTTTTTCGGCCGCGCGGATCACCATGTTCACAAGGCGCAAAATGGCCGGATGGCAGGGTTGATACAAATAGGAGACCGTCTCGTTCATCCGATCCGCAGCCATCGTATATTGAATGAGATCGTTCGTTCCGATGCTGAAAAAATCCGCCTCTTTCGCCAAGACATCCGCGGCAAGCGCCGCCGCCGGCACTTCGATCATAATTCCAACCTCGATGCTGTCGGATACCTTGACACCTTCCTGAACAAGCTTCTCCCGCTCTTCGTTCAGCAGTTTTTTCGCTGCCTGCAGCTCCTCCACGACCGCGATCATCGGGAACATGATCTTCAGCTGGCCGAAAGAGCTGGCCCGCAGCAGCGCCCTGAGCTGGGTGCGGAACAAATCCGGCCGGTCGAGACACAGACGCACGGCCCGCAGCCCGAGAAAAGGATTGCTCTCTGCGGGAAGCTTCATGTATGGAAGCTCCTTGTCGCCGCCAATGTCGAGCGTGCGGATGACGACAGGCTTGTTGTTCATTTTTTCAAGAACATGCTTATATACCTGGAACTGCTCCTCTTCCGTCGGAAGAGCGCTGCGTCCCATATACAAAAATTCGGTGCGGAACAGCCCGATTCCTTCGGCTCCGTTGCCCAGCACCTTTTCCAGATCCTCGACGCTTCCGATGTTGGCGGCCAGCTCGACACGATGACCGTCACTGGAAACCGACGGCTGCTCCAGCAGTTTGCGCAGCTCCTGCCTGCGGCGGTCGTAAGCCTCTTTCCGCGCCCGATACGCATCCAGCTCCCGATCGCCCGGATCGACGATGAGCGTGCCTTCCAGCGCATCCATAATGACCGTCGTTCCGGTTTCAATATCGGCGGCGGCAGCTCCCGCCCCTACGATGGCCGGCACTTCCAGCGAGCGTGCCATGATCGCGGAATGCGACGTCCGGCTGCCGATTTCGGTAACGAAGCCAAGGACGAAGTCCAGATTCAGCTGCGCGGTATCCGACGGCGTCAAATCCTCGGCAATCACGATGCACGGCTCATGAATCCCTGACACGGCTGCGTATGCTTCTCCCCGGAGGTGGCTCATGATTCGGCCGGCAACGTCCCGCACATCGGCGGCGCGCTCTCTCAAGAGCTCGTTGTCCATAGAGCTGAGCACTTCGATAAAGCTGCCCGCGACTTCATGCAGCGCGAATTCCGCGTTGTCGCCGTAGCTCTCGATTTTGTCCAGGATCGCATCGATCAAATCAGGGTCTTCCAGCAGCAGCAGATGCGCTTCGAAAATTTCCGCTTTGGCCGCGCCCATGCGCTGCTCGGCCAGCGCCCTGATCTGCTCCAGCTCCTGCGCCGCTTCTTCAACGGCTTTCTGAAAACGCGCCTTTTCTAACGCAATATCCTCGGCTTTGCCCGGGGCGGGAACGTAATTCGAGCGATGCAGGCGGTAAGCCTTCGCTATGGCGATACCGGGGGATGCCGCGATGCCCGCGATTGATTGTGCTTTTAGGTTAGCCATGGCAAACTCCCCTTTCTCTGGAATGTACGGATTGTTTCAAGGATTCGTATTGCGCCACGATCATGCCGTGAAGCGGATGATCCTCGGGTATCGCAGTATATTTCGCGACGGTCGCGGCGATGCCTAGCTCCTTCAAGTCCGCTTGAATCGCCGCGGCTTCCGGATCGGCCGCATCGTCAAACAGCAGAGCGGCCGCCATCGCCTTGGTCAAATACACCGGCGTCAACCCGCGCTCGAACGCTTGCAATGCGGGGCGAACCAGGCGGTCGTTGGCCGACAGCTTGCGGATCGGCGATCTCCCGACCCGGGTAACCTCATCGGTCAAATAAGGATTAGTGAAACGCGCCAAAATTTGCCGGATGTACCGCTCGTGCTCGCTGCTGTCGAAGCCGTACTTTTGAACTAGCAGGGAGCCGGTCTCTTCCATCACCTGCTGCACCTGAGCGGCGATTTTGCCGTCCGCCATGGCATCCTGAATCGTCGCATATCCGTGAACGCAGCCGAGATATGCGGCGCAGCAGTGGCCGGTATTGACGGTGAACAATTTGCGCTCGATATAAGGCTCCAAATGCGCTGCGTAATGAACGCCGTCTATACGGCGGAAGCCTTCAAACAATTGGGATTCGTCGACCACCCATTCGTAGAACGGCTCGACCGTCACTTCCAGCGGATCTTCGTTATGCTGGAGAGGAACGATCCGGTCGACCGCGGCATCCGGAAACGCGATGCTTCGGCCCGCTTTTTCACGCGCCTCCCCGCTCAAATGGGCGTAGACGTGCTCCTTCAGCTGCGTGCTGCCGCCAATCGCATTCTCGCACGCGATTACCGCAAGCGGCGCCGAGCCGCGCTCCAGGCGCTTTTCAATACCTTTGGCGATGCCCTCCGCGATGTGCTTCAAAATGTTAACCCCAACCGCTGTCGTGACCAGATCGGCTTCAGCCACAGATTCGGCGACTTCTTCTATGTTTCTGCCGTTGATGGCGTCCACGTTATTGACGGTGAAGCGGTCCTGTGATTCGTTAGCCAGGCGGACCGTGTACGATTTTCTCTTGTGCAGAAAATCAACCACCGTCTCATTGACATCCGAAAAACGGACTTCATAGCCCGATTGTGACAAAAGCAGCCCGATAAAACCGCGGCCGATATTTCCGGCCCCAAAATGCAGCGCCCTCATGATTCCAACCCGCTCTCGAATATTTCGATCATTTCTTCCGGCGTCTTGGCCCGCATAATCCGTTCGACGTTCTCATCCTCGGAACAGATCATCGCGATGTTCGTCAATATTTCCAAATGCTCGTTGCCGGGAGCAGCGATGCCGATCACTAAAGTTGCCCGCTCGCCTTCGCCGAAATCAACGCCCTCCGGCAGCTGTACGATGGACAATCCCGTCGAGGCAATCAGCGATTTGGAATCCTGTGTGCCGTGAGGGATCGCCAAACCGTTGCCCATGTAGGTCGACAGCGTTTGTTCCCGCTCCAGCATTTTGTCGATATAGCCGCTGGAAGCGTGCCCCGCATCCACCAGCAGCTGTCCGGCCATCCGAATCGCTTCCCATTTATCGCTTGCTTTCGCGTTTAATTTGATTTTGTTCACGGATAAAATACTCATCGTACAGTTCTCCTTCTCCATCCGGTTATTTTTTATGTTCTAAGAAAACGGCTAATTCCTGCGATAAAAAATGTTTCAGTTCCCGCTTCGTTCCCTCTTTCAGAAGCTGAAGCATCTCCGGCATCAACAGATAAGAGCTGATCTCGCTCAGCACTTCCAAACTTTCTTTCGACAGCTCCCTCGGACCGAGCATCAGCAGCAATTGCCTGACTCCGGACGAAGTTCCCTGACCGACGACCAGTTCCTCGTGCAAGCGAAACAACGTTAATGAAGGTCTATATACGTGCTCGCTGCGGATATGAAACAGAGCGATGCCCGTATCGGGGATCACTTGGCTGCTCTGCTTCTCCCTGTCCAGCAGCAGCCGGACAATCGTATCCGTTTCGTCGATAACCCCTGCTTGCCGTGCATAGCCGCATACAACCTGCAGCGTTTCCTGCAAGCTCCCGAACGACCGGTCGATCACATGAACGTCGAATTGATCGATAATCCCGACGATTTCATTCAAATATTGCTGGATGCGGTGCAGCCGTCCCGGAGAACCGGCCTCATCGGTAAGATCCGGCGCGGCCGGCTCATGTTTTTGCAGTGTCACGTTTTGAATGAACGACCGGAGCCGATCCTCCTCTTCCTGCGTAAGCAGCGGGCTCAGCTTAATATATTGTTCCTCATCCAAAGGCAGGTCTACGGTCGATATAATTAAGTCGTACTCCGTTTCGGGGATGCGCGCCGCCTCAAACCAAGAAGCATGCCCGATAATTTCGATTTGCGGTAATTCTTTCGTCAGACGGACCGCAAGCATTTTGGAGGTGCCGATCCCGCTCGTGCAAACCAAAATCGCTCTTACATCGCGTTTGAACTGCTTCAGCCTCTCGGCCGAGGCGCCGAAATGCATGACCAGAAAGCCGATTTCCTCATCCGGGACGGCAATGCCGGTTATCGTTTCGTCCACGGCCAGGCGGATCGTCGCAAAAAGAGCCTCGTAATCCCGCTTGATTTGCGCCAGCAGCGGATTGCGGATAATTGCGCCTTCGCGCAGTCTGCGCAGCGCCGATTCCAGATGGCTCAGAAGGCCGTCCTTTAACGACTTATCCTCACTGAAGCCGATTTCGGTTCGGCGCTCCATACTGCGTATGAGCTTCCACACCGTCTCCATCAAGCTGAGCTCTTTGGCCGGCAGCAGATCGTCGGGATGGCCCGCTTCCCGTGGCTCCAGGAGCGTAGCAAGATAGCGGACCTCTGAAGCGGTAAACGTGACGGGAATAAGCTCAGAGAGCCGGTTCATGACGTACTGCTGCAGCCCGTTCGGATGAACCGGATTGGGCGCGGCCGCCGCCTCGATCAGCTTGCCCTGCCGGATGCGGGCGATGCCGATCGAGACATTCATCAGCAAATCGGTATATTCGTTTTCCGACAGAGCGCTTAGGCCCTTATCTTCCGCCTGCCAGAGAGCGGACTCGACATGGATGAAACCGTCCTTGCCGATAAGCTCCAAAAGCTTCTGTGCGACAGGCGAACGAACGCTCTCCGCAGTCCCGAACAATTCCGCGTCGTCCAAATAATTGCGGGCCAGCATGCCGATCAGCCGGCGTTTGTCGATTTCAGAGCCGCTCAGCTCGACGCCGTAGCCTCTGCGTCTGACAAGCGTGAGGTTGGACTTGGCAATCCAGCCGTCCAATTCGTCCAGGTCGTGCGTAATCGTCGGAATCGTAACGCTTAAGCCGTGAGCGAGAGCGAACAGCTTCACAGGTTCATCCTCTTGCAGCAGCATGCACAAAATCAAAATTTTCCGGTCCTGCGCCGAATATTCGACCGCCGTCCCGCCATGAAGCAAGCGCCGGAACGATTCCAACTGCCCGGCCTCGGCTTGCAGCTGAATGCCTTTGCCGGATTTTTTTTGCAGCGTCAATCCATGCTCCGCCACGATCCCCTCCAGCTCGGACAGCTCCCTGTGCACGGTTCTCGTGCTGACCCGGATTTCCGCGGCGATTTCGCCTGCCGTTATGTCCCCTTGCCGATTCAGCAGCAATTCAAGAATTTGACGATGCCTGTGCGACAGGCTCCTCATGTGAATTCTCCTTATTTACAAAATGGAGATAACGCCGGCAAATGAGCCAGCGTCAGACAAATTATTTCGATAATCTTTTTACCAGCTCATCGTATTCCGGGCTTTTCATAAAATTCTCGATGGAAATATGCTCGGCCTGCGGAGATCGGCTGATCGCCCGGTCCGTCAAGGATTTGTGGGTAACGACGATGTCCGCATCGCCCGGTATTTCGCTGATCGCCGTGTTGATGACAGTGACGTCGACGCCGGCTTCCTTCATTTTTTTGCGCAAAATGGATGCTCCCATCGCGCTCGATCCCATGCCCGCATCGCACGAAAATACGATTTTGCGCACTTCCGACGCCGGCTTAACGGCAGATGCCGATACGGGTGCTGCTGCGCCAGGCGAAGATACCGGAGCCTGCTTCATCTGCTTCATTTTCGCGGTAGCCTGATCCAGATCGTCTTCCTGCTCGGATTGCTTGCTGGTTTTGAGCAGCAGCGCCGCAACCAGGAAAGAAACGATCGTTGCCGTGATGACCCCTGTGAAAATCGGCAGCAGCCCGCCTTTCGGCGCCATGGCGATATAGGCGAAAATGCTTCCAGGCGAAGGCGGAGCCACAAGACCGGCGGAGAACAGGGAGAACGTGAACGTTCCGGTTACGCCGCCTGCAATGGCAGCCAGGATCAGCCGCGGGTTCATCAAAATATATGGGAAATAAATTTCATGAATGCCGCCGAAAAAATGAATAATCGCTGCGCCCGGTGCGGAAAGCTTCGCCGCCCCCCGGCCGACCAGCCAATAGGCGAGCAAAATGCCAAGCCCCGGTCCCGGATTGGACTCCAGCATGAACAAAATCGACTTTCCTGTTTTGGACGCCTGCTCCAACGCGATCGGGCTAAGAACGCCGTGATTGATCGCATTATTCAGGAACAGCACTTTTCCCGGCTCGATCAAAACGTTCGCCAGCGGCAGCAGCCCTGCATTGACGAGCACCTGCACGCCGGCGGCGAGCGCTTTGCTGACGACCTGAACGGCCGGCCCCACGACCGAGTACGCCAGTACGGCCAAAATGCCGCCGATGATGCCGGAGGAGAAATTGTTCACGAGCATTTCAAAGCCGGAACGGATTTTTCCTTCGATGGATTTGTCGAACTGCTTGAGCACCCAAGCCGCAAACGGACCGACAATCATCGCACCCAAAAACATCGGGATGTCCGTGCCGATTACGACCCCCATCGTCGTCACTGCGCCGATAACGCCGCCGCGCGTCCCGTGCACCATCGTTCCTCCCGTATACCCGATCAGCAGAGGCAGCAAATAAGTAATCGTTGGCGAAACGAGTTTGGCCAAATATTCGTTTGGAATCCAGCCTGTCGGTATAAATAATGCCGTGATTAAACCCCAGGCGATAAATGCGCCGATATTCGGCATCACCATGCCGCTCAGAAAACGGCCGAAACGCTGAACGCCCACCCGGATTCCGCCGGAAGATGCGTGTTGTTTGGCAACTGTAGCATCCACTGGGATATCCCTCCTTTAAATGATTCAAATTCTTTACCGTTCTTTTTCGGCAAAGTGATTGTGATCTAATCGTAATGCAATAGCGCTTACACGTTCAATCTAATCAAAATCCCTTTTCGTCAAGAACGATGTTGACATCATTTAAACTGAGCCCGCAATAGTATGCGCTTCTTCCTCTCCCTCATATTACGTATTCCTGGATCGCGCCAAAGGCTCGTATCGGCTTGGAAAGCCGAAAACCTGGACAGTCAAGGGGCCGCAGCCGCTCTTCGCCAACCTTGCGCCTCTACTGCATGGGTTGCGATTGCTGAAGTGGGCCACGTTACTCCTGCAACCGTTTGCGGTGCCGGAGTTTACTGCATCGGTTGCGGCACTGAAGTGGGCCTTGCTTCTCTTGCTCAGCTTTGGCGCTGAAGTGGGCCTAACTTCTCTTGCATGGGTTGTGGCGTTGAAGTGAACCTCGCTTCTCTTGCTCAGCTTTTGGCACTGAAGTCGGCCTTGCTTCTCCCTACAAGTTGCGGAGCCGAAGTGGGAGGGGACAAGGCGGCTTGACAGGGAAAAACCTGCGAAAGTGCAGGCTTTTTCAGTAGAAATGGTTCATTTTCGCGAAAAGCCTGCAATTGTGCAGGAATTTTTGATGAAAATGAATCCACACCCATGTTCACGGCGAAAAGCCTGCACAATTGCAGGAATTTGTCGTGGCCAGCGAATCTAGCAAACAAAAACTGTACTTTTGCAGGCTTTTTCGCGCGACCGGGGTAAATGGTGCAACCGGGTAGTTTGTACGACCAACTCTGGCGTGTGGGTTTCTGGGCAGTCTGGATAGTGGGAGACTTTTTTAGCGGTAACGGTTCGTTTGGAAGAAAAGCCTGCAAATGCGTGGAGATTGTACAGAAATTATCGGCAAAAATGTGGCTACGTTCATATATTCGCTGAAATTGCTGCACAATTGGCGGAATGCCTCACTGCAGGCATCTCAAAGAGCAATAAGAGGTACTACCCTGAAAGCTAGCGGCAGCAAAAAAACAGCCTTCTTCCCCGTCGTATGGAGGAAAAAGACTGGTTTTCCGGCTGCGCCTTGGCCTACATTTCATTTCACCAGCTCCGGCACCTGTTCACCTACATTTCATTTCACCAGCTCCGGCACCAGCTCACTTACATTTCATTTCGCCAGCTCCGGCACCAAATTGGGAGGAACTTGCCCCTGCAAAGCTGCGACCAGATTTCGGGCGGCCAGCTGCGCCATGTCGAATCTTGTTTTGGTCGTGGCCGAACCGATGTGCGGCAAGGTGATCACATTCGGCAGCTTCAACAGCGGATGATCGGCATCGACCGGCTCGCGTTCAAAAACATCCAGCCCCGCGGCACGGATGCGTCCTTGCTGAAGCGCTTCAAGCAGCGCTTCTTCGTCCACGGTTTGCCCCCGGGAAGCGTTGATGAATATCGCGGTCTCCTTCATCCAGCCGAACTGCTCCTTGCCGATCATGCGGACGGTCGAATCGGTCAGCGGAGTCAGCATGACGATAAAATCCGCTGTTCTCAGCAGCTCTTCCAGGGGCGCATAGCGTACCCCGAGGCGCTCTTCGGCTTCTTTTTTCCGGCTGCGATTGTAGTAGGAGACATCCATGTCAAAACCGAATTTGGCGCGTTTGGCTACGGCCTCGCCGATTCTGCCCATCCCGATAATTCCGAGCGAAGCGTGGTGCACGTCAATGCCGAACAAGCTTTCGTTGTCGCCGCGCTTCCAGTTCCCCCGCTTCACATACTGATCCAGCTCCGCAATTCTTCGCGCCGCCCCGAGCATGAGAGCCAGTACGAGATCCGCAACCGTATCGTCCAAAACGTGCGGCGTATGCGTTCCCATCACGTTCCGCTCCTTCATCGCAGCCAAATCGAAATGATTGTAGCCGACGCTGGAGCTGCTTACCACCCGCAGGCGCGGCGCCCGATCCAAAAGCTCGCGGTCAATACGGTTCCCCGACGTCAGCAAGCCGTCCGCTTGCGCAAGCTCTTCCAGCAGCCGCTGCCGCGGAATCGCTTCCGGCTGATCCCATATTTTATAATCGCAGTGTTCGGCGATGTACGTTTCCACTTCTTCGGGAATCGATCTTGCGATAAACACATACGGCTTCATAAACACCACTCCATTTTCGCAAAAATTGGTCAACCTCTCACTCGGCATATTCGCGCTCCTGCTGCTCCTCATCGGCAATACTCTGCAAATCCAAAGCTGTGATGCTGATGAGCGGATACGATTGATTCTCGGCGATTCGCAGCGCTTGCTGCTTCATATATTTGGGGGAACCTTCCGTATCTTCATCGTAAACAAGAAGCAGGCCGTCGGAATTCCGCAGCAAAAACTTGTCCCGCTCTTTAAACTGCCATGGTCCTTCATATTTGCTCTTGGTGACGCTGTTAACGTAGTCCGCACGACTTATAACGCGGCTGTATACGCTTTTCTTCTCATCGCTCCAATTTTCTTCCTGCTCGAGGAACGGCGTAATCACCGCCAGCTGCAAATTCGGGCAGCTCGCTTTCAATTCGATAACCGCTTCTGCAGCCCAAAGCTCTACACCCCAGCCGCCGCTGACAATTACCCATTCCAGCCCTTCGTCGACGAGCCCCAGGATCCGTTTTGCAATCGCTTTCTTAATAATTGCAATGCCCGGGTGTTTCAAGGAAAATATCCCCAATTCGGATGCCCTGTATCCGGTAATAAGCACCCTCTTCATCCGGCACACACCCCTTGTACGTTCTCTGTATCAGGTTAGCACAGATAAGGCCTGCCGCCAATACCGAACAAAACGGTGCCGCCCCAAAAGTCAATTGGTACTTTTTATGTCCCGCTCTGCCTTGAAGTTTCACCAAAAGAAAGAACCTCATTCTCCACTTGGTAGTGGAACTTGAGGTCCTTTTGCTCGGTTTTCAGGCTGTTCCCGTACTTTGCGAACACTTCCCGGACAGCTGTGCTTGCTATACGTTATTCAAATTTCACAAGCTGGTCGACAGCAACCGGCTGCCCTGTCCGCAGCGAGATGTTGCCGGCGATGCCGGTCAATATGGACATCGCTCCGTCTACGTGCGAAGCCGCACGGTTAAAGCGGTCGTCGGACGGCTTGTCGAAAATGTCGCGCAGCAAAATCGGGTCCCCGCCGCCATGGCCGCCTACGCCTTGTTCGATTTCAACTTCGTATGGCGCATCGAACATCGGGAATACCTTGATGTATTTTTCCTTAAGCGCTCCTTCATCTTCTTTGCGTCCGCCGGAGTTGACATACGATTGCTCCACGACCCGCATTTCGATTCTACCCTTGCTGCCGTTGAAATGAACGTTGAATCCCTCCCAAGGCAAGTAAGCGTTCAGCGAGTACGTCAAAATAGCTTTATTTTTGTAACGGACCATGACCCCCATCGTATCCTCGATGTTGATGCCGTCGCCGAATACGCTTTGGTCGCGCTGGTAGCCGTCTTCATGCTCCGCGTTCAGATACAAGCCCTTCAAATGCTCATTCTTGTCCAAATGAAGCGCAAATGGATCGTCCTTCGCAATTTCATTGCCTGTTGCGCGTTGATAGAATTGCGTAACGCCGCGTTTTTCCGCGTTTTCTTTGCCGTAGAACATCAACCCGCCCATGGCAAATACGGTTTGCGGGCTCGTACCCAGCCAAAAATTGACGAGGTCGAAATGATGCGTCGATTTATGCACGAGCAGCCCGCCGCTGTTGCGTTTGTCGCGGTGCCATCTGCGGAAATAGTCGGCGCCATGGCGGGTGTTGAGCAGCCACTCGAAATGAACGGAATGAACATCGCCGATGACGCCGTCCATAATCAGCTCGCGGATTTTGGTATTATGAGGCGCATAGCGGTAATTGAACGTAACGCGAAGCTGGCGGCCCGTCCTTTTGATCGCGTCCAAAATTTCCTGACACTTCTCTTCATCGACCGTCATCGGCTTCTCGGAAATAACATCGCAGCCCAGCTCCATCGCTTTAATAATGTACGTATGGTGCGTCCGGTCCACAGAAGTGACGATGACAAAATCCGGCTTCTGCTCGCGAATCATATTCTCGAATTGATCCGCTTTATATGTCGGTACGGCGTTGTACCCGTATTTTTCGGTTAACAATTTGTTGGTGAAATCCATTCTCGTTTGATTGATATCGCAAATAGCGACAAGCTCGGACGTTTCCTGAAAATCTTTAACGATAGCCCCGTAGAAAAACTCGGCGCGTCCCCCTGTTCCAACCAACACATAGCGCTTCTTCATGTCTTAAGCTTACCCCTTTCGGTTTCGTATGACTCAAGAGTAATACAATATTTGCTCTGTTTCTAATCCGATCTTATCCAAACACTGATTTTCTTTGCATATTTTGCTATACTATTTGTATCCGGGAACATGATTAGCGGCAACCCTTCGAGAGGTGACTTCCCTTGTACGGTTTTGAGATCGAACGACTGCGCAGAGACAAGCGGTTCTCCATGCCGGTGAACCATTTTCACGACAATTACGAAATCTACTACTTGCTGTCAGGCAAAAGATATTACTTCATACGCGACCGCTCTTACTTGATCGAAGAGGGCCATCTCGTCTTTATCGACAAAAATGTGCTGCACAAAACCCACGACGTCGACGCGGCCCATCATGAGCGGATTTTGCTCAACTTCGGCGATCCGTGGATCGACGCCGCCTCCGCCAATCAGGCTGCGGCCGTCGAGCTGCTGCTGGCGCCGTTTCGCGGCAAACAGCCGGTCATCCCCCTGCACGGCGCAAACCGTACTTTTGCGGAAACGGTGCTGTTCAGCCTGCTGAAGGAGCAGCAGCAAATGCTGCCGGGTTGGGAGCTTAACGGCAATGCGCTGCTGACGCAGCTGCTCGTTTTTTGCTCCAGGCTGGCGAGCGAAGCCGTGGCGGCGGCCGAACCGTCCCATGCGCCCAACGACAAAATCATCGAAATCATCGGCTACATCAACCAAAATTTCAAAACAAAGCTGTCCCTGTCGCTCATTTCGGAAACGTTTTTCATCAGCCCGAGCTACTTCTGCCGCACTTTTAAAGAAACGAGCGGCTTCTCGTTCATCGAATACTTGAACACTATCCGGGTACGCGAAGCGCAGCGGCTGCTGCGGGAAACCAAGCTCAAGGTGATCGATATCGCCGAGCAATCGGGGTTCGAGAGCATCGCGCATTTTGGCCGCGTCTTTAAGCAAGTCACCCAGCAGACGCCGCTGGAATGCCGCAAACTGATGCGCACGGCAAAATGAGAGGCGGCGCAACGGCCTGACGCCATGCGTGCGGCTTTCCCCAGCCGCACCGGGCGCCGCGGGACTATCCAAACCCGCCAACCGGCCTTTTCACGGTAGGCAAGGAAAAACCTGCGATAGTGCAGGTTTTTCAGCCGGAAGCGGCTCATTTTAGCAAAAAGCCTGCAATTGTGCAGGAATTTTCCGCGAAAATGAGCCTAAAACCATGTGCACAGCGAAAAGCCTGCACAATTGCAGGAATTTGTCGTGGCCAGTGTATCAACCGGGCAAAAACTGTACTTTTGCAGGTTTCTTCACGCAACCGGGCCGCCCCCCAAACCAAAAAAAAGACCCGGATTCGCAGCACTGCGCGCCCAGGTCTTTCGCTTTTTAAAATCCAAAATATTGCTTGGCATTGTTGTAGGAAATATCCTGCACCAGCTGTTTCAACTGCTCCTCATCGTTCGGGAACTCGCCGTCTTCCACCCATTCCCCGATCATATTGCACAAAATTCTCCGGAAATACTCGTGTCTCGTATACGATAAGAAGCTTCTGGAATCCGTCAGCATGCCAACGAAACGGCCGAGGAGCCCGTGATTCGCCAGCGTTTTCATCTGAAGCAGCATGCCGTCCTTCGTATCGTTGAACCACCAGGCCGAGCCCAGCTGGATTTTGCCGGCGATGCCGCCGCCCTGGAAGCTGCCCATGAGCGAAGCCAGAATGTCGTTATCTTTTTGATTCAGGGAGTACAAAATCGTTCTCGGCAGCGTCTCGTTCAGCGCCAGCTCGGACAGCAAGCCGGTCAGCGCGCCGGCCACAGGGCTATCGTTGATTGAATCGTAGCCGGTATCCGGACCGAGCACCTTGAACATATGCCCGTTGTTGTTTCTCGACGCATTAATGTGATACTGCATCGCCCAATCCAATTTATGATAAATACCGCCCAGGAAAACAAGGGTATACGTTTTGAATTGTTTTTCCTCATGCAGGCTGACAGGAAGCCCTTTCATCGCATTCTGGAAAATAACCGCAGCTTCCTCCCGCGTAACCGGCGCGTATGGCACGTAATCGAGTGCGTGGTCGGACACTTTGCAGCCTACCGAATCAAAGAAACGGGCTCTGTTCTCAAGCGCCGCGAGGAAATCGTCATAGCTGCCGATCGCAATGCCGGACGCCTGCTCCAATTGGCGGACCCAAGGGACGAAGGTCGGTCTGTTGATTTCGAATCCTTTGTCGGGACGGAAAGAAGGCAGCACCTGCGTTTCGAAATCTTGAATCTCTTTGATTTTAATGTGGTATTCCAAAGAATCGACGGGATCGTCAGTCGTGCAAATAACCGTCACTTTGGACTTGGTGATCAAGTCTCTCGCTCTAAGCTTGCCTTCCTGCAGCTTGGCGTTTGCTTTCTCCCAAATAGCGGGGGCATTTTGCGCGTTAAGAATTTCATGCACATCAAAATAACGCCGCAGCTCCATATGCGACCAGTGGTACAGCGGATTGCCGATCGCCATCGGCACCGTCGAAGCCCAGGCCAAGAAACGGTCGTAGTCGCTGGCTCCGCCTGTAATTTTCGCTTCCTCTACGCCGGCTGCCCGCATGAGCCGCCATTTGTAGTGATCCCCGTATAACCATGCTTCCGTAATATTGTTGAACTGCTTGTTTTCATAGATTTCTTTCGGACTGAGATGACAGTGGTAGTCGATGATCGGCAAATCCTTGGCGAAATCGTGAAACAGACGTACTGACGTTTCCGTGTTAAGCAAGAAATTGTCATCCAAAAATGTTTTCATGAATCTGGCTTCCACCTTTCTGAACCTGACTGCTACGCTATTTATTGTATCGGACTCATGCCCAAAAATCTTGTTCTTTTTTGCTCATCGCTTTTGAGAATATGCATATTTTGACTTGTGCGCCTGCCGCCGGCAACAAAAATAAGCTTCGCCGCGACGACCGTATGGCAGTCCGGCAAAGCTTATTTCGGCTGGGTTATGTATTAGAAACGCCTTTTCCCCATAATAAATTTCTTGTTTGCCTTCTTGGTCGTCACAGGCACGTGTTTGTAGCTGCGCACCATCTGCGTTTTGCATAACGGGCAAGCCGGAAGCTCTTCCGTCACGAACTCTTTGCGCACCCATGCTTTGCAGTCCGCTTGCTTGCATTTCCAAATTTCGATCTGCTCGAGGTCTTGCGTCTGTTGCTCTGTTGTTGAAGTTGCCATTTCTCTCTTAATCTCCCTGTTTCATTATCTAGACTACTTATTATTATACAGATTAAGAGGAATATCAAGTCTTGTTAAAAGATTGTTAAATTGCGGCTAGCTTCCGCACCCTCTAGAGGCCGTCAATTTCCCATTATTTTCGCGAACCGCTGCTTAAATAAACGGTTCAAATGAGGAAGCGTCACGTAATCGACACCGATTTTCCCGGCGTTGGCGCCAGCCGACAAGATAATAAAGCTAACCAGTATCATCCACGGGTTTAAGCTGACGACGCCGGCAAATATGTACATGAAGTTCATCAATAGACCGAAAAAGGCCGCTGCTGCAGTCAAACAACCGAGGATTAATCCCGCCCCGACCAGAAATTCTCCCCAAGGAACGATGATGTTGAACAGTTTGATATTTGGCAGGGCAAAATCTTTTAGGAACGACACATAATTGGGGTAAATCATCCCCTTTGTTGCGGAATCGACTATCGGCTTTGCTATAGCGCCCTGTATAAACCCGCTGGCGTCAAACGCCTGATCGGCGGTGAGCTTGCCCCAACCTGCCGCCAACCACTTCCACCCGACATACACTCGAACAAACATCAGCAATACGGCCGCATACTTGTTCTCTCTTACCCATTTCATCATCATTCATTCCACCTTTATTTTTTTTGGAGTCGAATTGATCTGCCTCCTATCATAGGTAACGACACAAAACCGACATCGGTTTGATCGGATTTCCGAATGAGGACATGGGTAATTGCAAAATGCTGCTAAAAGATCGGAATTCTCGCTTTATTGCCGTCGCTTGAATACAAAATCGCCTCGGAATTGAACAAATCGATTCTTTCCAGCGAGTTAATAAAGTTCATCATCGTAAGCTTGTTATTACGCAGCGCGTGAATGAGCGCAGGAATGAGTTTTTGGTCTGTTCCTATGAAGTACACCGAGATAGCTTTCATGTTAAACAAGATATTCATCTTTGCCAAAAAGATCATCTCCCAACTGCATAGTCACTTGTGTCAAGTGCTTCATTTTCAAAGAATAGCACGATTTTCATAGAGAGTCCGTCGATTGCCGTTGTCGTTTTCGCACTAGTTTTGAAGAATTGTTCCCTTCATATGAAAAACTGCTCCCGAGTTCATGTAGCTCGGGAGCAGTTGCTAAAGTTACTCTCGTCTCTCCTCCCGCACTGGCTTGACGTGCTGAGGAATACCACGATTAGTTATGGGGACGTACTCAACATCAAAAGATCCGCGGTATCCGAAAAGCGGTCCAAAAAATTTGTTGTTCACCTGCACATCAATTCGGAACTTCCCGGTCTCATCATCGTACCACTCGCAGACATCCGCATAACCGGAAAAGGTCATAGGAAACCGAAAGCCTAGAATACCTTCATAAAAAAATTGCTTCCCCGACCGTAACCCCATACCGCCATTCTCCGCAACAAACATATCAATCTCCACAGCCAAATGCTGGTGAGTGCCCAGATAATCTACAATTTTACGCCGTTTCTCACTGTAAATCATTGTGGCATCAAAACGTCTGATCCGATTCGGAAAATGGTACGTTCGAATCCAAGAAACAGTCTCTCGCCCAAAGGTATCCTTGTATGCATAGTTCTCGATTGAGAAGGGAATTTGCTTCCCACCCTGCGGAAAAAGGATATTTCGCCACGTACCAAGAGCCAGAAACGGCAGTGTAAACCATTTGCCATACCAAACATGTTCCATAATCCCTTTGCCGATAGACGCTATTTGATTCTCGCTTCCGAAGCCGAATCGCTTTTGGATCTGAGGGTGGAGCTTGGCGAAGTCATCACCGAGGATTTTTTCGTAGATCGATGTCATGCTTGTCTGTCCCCTTCACGTGAACTTCGAAGACACCTTCCAGCATTTGGAAGCACCGTTGCATTTAGCAAACTGATTATAGATAAAGCTATCATTGCCACATTCAGAGAAATTGGATTGAAAGGCGCTGCATAGGTCGCCGGATGCGCTGCCGCACTTAATCCCAGAAGAATCAAGACTAATATATTGGCCTTATGCAACCCCCTTCGCTTCTTTCCACTCAAAATAAGGAACAAGAGACCGAATCCGATTTCTCCTAATCCCATCAGCGTCAAGAAAAGTCTTCCATAATCAGCATTACCTATGGTGCTCCGCAAGATATCCATTTCCCCCGAATCCGGTACCAACAGTTTTGGCACAAGTCCTTGATACACCCAGATGATAAACAAGCTTACGGTCAAAATAACCTCCGTAATTGAACGCCTGATCAATACTAACGGGGGAGTCCCCTGCTCCAGCCATAGCCGCAAACAGTCAAAACTCCATGCCGTCGCCCAACCCATTACCGGTCGGAATAAGAGTCGATCGATCCATGTACCGAATGCGCCAAAACGAGTCCTGTAATCATATCTGGTTAAGAAGCGAATACCATCGGCTGTAGGCACATAACGCCAAAATCCGGCTCCTTCAATTATTAGCGAAACCGGATTCGATGAGCTGAATTTCAAGCTGGAGGTCATAATGCCGTCTTTCTCTTTGTTGCCTACCGATTCGCCTTCTCCCGCAATACTAATTCCAAAGCCGATATTGGTTTTATATAAAAAGCGCTGAGGCTCTTCTTCATAGGATTTTAGAATATATGTAATCTCTGAGAACCTTAAATCCCATTGTTGATGCAAATCTGGAGTCTGGGTATACGTCCACAATGTTTCCATCGGTACTTTCATAAGAATTTCTACGTAAATGGGTTTTCTTTTGGTCATGACTCCCTCCTGTTCTCTAATTTTTTCGATCTCCTAATATGAAGTGTTGCATAAACCATGGCTTAATGAGTGGTAAAACAGTATCCGGCTGCATGGCCTTTGTATGGTCCATATCAATTCCTTCAAGAACTTCTACATCCCAACCCAGATCGGTCAGTTCTTTCATATTCTTCTTCAACAAGCCCACGATGTCAACAGTAACATTTCCAAAATTCTCACCGTAAACGATCGTATCTTTCTCTCCTGCAAAAGCCAATTTCGGAAAATCCAGCTTGTGTTGAATGCTGCGATCATCAAAAGCGGCAAGGCACTGATACAGTGTAACAAATTGCTTCGTTACATGGGGATCTATTGTGACCGTCATGTTTTCCCAATCGGTTTCATTCGGATTCTCTGATCCTTCAGGCTGTGTAACTGCTGCACCTTGATTACTCAAAGCTTGTGTGTGTGTTTTGGCGGTCACAACCATCATTTCTTGATAAGGCCCTTCATAAGGCGGAAAACCGCCCATGACCAAGCTTTCCAGCCGATTTGACCTTATGGCCAACTGCAATCCCGCCAGTGCAAGCCAAGAATAACCGTAGTAGCTAAAATACTCAACATTCATTTCATCGGCTATTTGGAGAAAATCATTTACAATATGTTCCGGTGTGAGATTTTCCGGGTTCGGATGTTCAAATAGATATCCTTCATAATCGAAATATAAAACCTGAAACGTGTCAGCAAGTCCCTCGACAAAATGTTTCCCTAATTCAGGGTCTACTCCCCACAGTTTCAAGTTTTCCGCTTCCTGATTGTAAACAGATTTTTTAGCGATTGGCAGCATGATGGCTGGACGGCCAGGAACTCCCGTTAAGCCTACTTCTATTTCGGAATGATTGTTTAACCGTATCATTTTTTTCAATGAACTCACTCCCTCAAGGTTTATATAACTATCATATAACATTCATGCAATCTTTCGGTTTAGCGCTTCATCCGCCTTGATTTCCCCTCTAAAATTCGATTCAATATTACTGAAGCACTTGAAGGTTTTACTTTAATATTTGGAGCGATATCGATAATGAACACGATTTATACACCTAAACAAATTGCCAAGAAACTGAATGTGAGTACGACTACTTTACGGAGATATGAAGATCAAGACTTGATTCCGGATGTGCCGAGGACGGTCAGCAACCGCAGATGCTATACATCCGTCCATGTACAAGCTTTTGTTACAATTCGGGCGTTGCTGCGAGGATTTGAGATTCCGGTTGCGTATGATGTGATGAGAAGGATGAAGAACCGGGATATCGAATATGCGCTTTGGCTTATCAATCAGCAGCAGCATAATATTCAAGCGGAAAAACTTAGGGTAGAGGAAGTTTTGCGCATGCTTCGAAATGCCGATTTTTCGAAATTCAGTCATTTGAATGTAACGGATTCAATGACAATTGGAGAAGTTGCCCAAATCGCCGGTGTCAGACCATCAGCCATTCGGCATTGGGAACAAGAGGGGTTAATTATTTCGGAGAGAAATAAACATAACGGGTACAGAGTCTTTACTCTTACGGAACTAAGAAAAATTATTCTCATTAGCAGTTTAAGGAAAACCGTATATTTTATTGATAATATGAAACAGCTTTTGAACGACTTGGAAATACAGCACTATGAACAAGTGGAACGGTCCTTCCAGCTTGCCCTGCAAAAATTGAACAGTCAATTAATGAAGCAGTTTTTGGCGATAGCTGAGCTTATGAAATATGTGGCTTCTAGCAAGTGAAGATTGTATTTTGAAGCCGGACATGTTAAGCTTTAGACAAAGAATAAACTACGCGAAGGAAGCACCTCGCTAAGCCCTTACTAAAGGGTTAAGCGAGGTGCTTTTTTTCGTAAAAAGGAGAGAACACTTATGCAGAATTTATTAAACACCATCTTCCGCATCAGAGCGTACATTGCCGGTACCGAACCCGGACGTGACGGAGAAGCGGCATGCAGTCTTGTCACTGTCATGTTTTTAGGTTTTGCCGCCCTGCAGCTTATTGCCGACTGGAGCCTCAAATCAGTTATGCCGCTCGGCTGCGCATTCATTTTATCCTGGTATTTACTAGACACGTATGCCAGACATCGAATCAACAAAGTTGCTCTCCTTATGACACTGTATCATTTTACGCAATTGTTATTGGATATCGTTCATTTACGATACAACATGAATCCGTCTGCATTCTTAGGGTTTGTAAATCATGCGAGAAAAACGATTCGCTGCTACAGGAATATTCTTATTCTCGATGATTTGGAAACCAATCGTGTCATGGCTGCAAATTAAAAAGAATCAACGGCAGCAGCAATCAGGGTGCAAAAAGACGCCCCATCCACTTGTTCAGCGGTGCTGGAGGCGTCTTTTCACTTGGTCAGGAACCGGCTTTACTGGCCGATGCCCTTTTAGGACATCCCCTGCGCATTTATTTCCCAGGAAATGTCGGGCTTAGTCGAAATAAACCGCCTTACCCGTTCTCGCGGATTCGTAGATCGCCTCCAAAATTTCGGAGACGACGCAAGCTTGCTCCGGTGTGACGACAGGCTCGATATCTTTATCGATCGCTTCGATCCACAGGCGCATCTCCAGATCCTGCGCATTATCCACGGCGCCGTCGTAGAAAGCTACGCCGCCGGCGTTCAGCTCGACGTTCGTCGTGAACAGGCGGCTGTTCTTCTCGCCATTAATGCGCAGGCCGTCCTTCATGTCGGCGCCGCCCTCTGTGCCGCACAGCGTGCACTTCGCTTCGTCGACTTCAAGAGAGTTCAATGCCCAGCTGGATTCGAGCATGATTGTTGCGCCGTTTTGCATCGTAATCATGCCAAAAGCCGAATCCTCCACCGTGAACGTGGACGGGTCCCATGGCCCCCAGGCATTGGCCGCGTTTTCACGCTGGGACAGCTTATGGTAGGACGTACCAAGCACAACCTTCGGCTTGTAGTTGTTCATCATCCACAGCGTCAAATCCAACGCATGGGTCCCGATATCGATCAGCGGACCTCCGCCCTGCTTCTCCTCATCGAGGAATACGCCCCATGTCGGAACGGCGCGGCGGCGAATGGCGTGCGCCTTGGCAAAATAAATTTCGCCCAGCTCGCCGTCGGCGCACAGCCCATGAAGATGCTGACTGTCGCTGCGGAAGCGGTTGTTGTAGCCGATCGTCAGCTTGCGGCCTGTCCGCTTCGCGGCTTCGACCATGCGGCGGGCGTCGGCCGCCGTCTTCGCCATCGGCTTCTCGCACATAACATGCTTGCCGGATTCCAGCGCGGCGATCGTGATGTCCGCATGGGAATCGTTAGGCGTGCAGACGTGCACGATGTCGATCGAGCCGTCCTGCAGCAGTTCGCGGTAATCCGCATAGACGCTGGCTTCGCCTTTGCCGTATTTGTTTGCCGCGTCATGCGCTCTTTCCGTGACAATATCGCAAAAAGCGACCATTTCCACATTGCCTAATTTGCTTAAGCTCGGCAGATGCTTGCCGTTCGCTATTCCTCCGCAGCCGATAATCGCAATTCGATACGTTTTGGACATTAACTTTTTCCTCCTTGTGCCCCAACAGAACTGTACATTCTTTTCTAATGAGCATTCACCTTGTACAATGAAAGTATAACAAACAGGCAAAAAAAGAAAATTTCGGATCTGGTGCAACTTGTATGCGATTTTGTCATACGTGGAAAAAAGGAGGCGCAAAAAGGGTGCTCATTCATGAAATTTCCCGAAAGCTCGGCATTACGGCCAGGGCGATACGCTTTTATGAGCAAAAAGGGCTGCTCTCGCCGTCCAAGCTGAAGGAAAACGGTTACCGCACCTATACCGAGCAGGACGCTTGGCGGCTCCAGACGATCATTTCGCTGCGCGAGGTCGGCATGCCGCTGCAAGATATTCGCCGGACGCTGGAAACCGCGGTGCCTAGCGGCCAGGAAGAAGTGCTGCAAGCGCTGCAGCTGCAGCGGTCCTTGCTTTTCCAGCAGTGGACGGAAATGAAGCAGGTCATCGCCACGATGGACCAAATGATCGAGGCCGCCGAACACAATCAACAGCTGCCGACGGAGCAGCTGTACGAACTTGCCCGGCAAAGCAAAGCGGTGCGGGATTTGCGCAAAAGCTGGCGGGACCATTGGGACTTTGACGCCAAAGCCGTGAAATTCGACCAGCTTCTGGCCGACGGGACAGCCGCTCATCCCGGTCCCGGGCGGCGCGGCGGCGGCCGAGAGGCAGGAGCGGCGTACGAAACCGCGCTGCAGGCCATCGCAGCGTTCATCGCGCCGGCGCCGGGCGACAAAGGGCTGGACATCGGCACAGGCACGGGCAACCTGGCCGCGAAGCTGCAGCGCCTCGGCGCCCAAATGTCGGCCATCGACCAGTCAAAGCAGATGCTCAAGGTGTGCGGGCTCAAGCACCCCGAGATCGAAGTCAAGCTCGGCAACGCGCTCGCGATTCCTTATATGGACGGCCTGTTTGATTTTGCCGTCAGCAGCTTCGCCATGCACCACTTTACCGAGCAGCAAAGGCCGCTGGCCTGGGAAGAGATGCTGCGGGTCGTGCGGCCGGGCGGAAAAATATGCATTTGCGACTATATGCTCAAAGAGCCGTCCGAACAGCAGCAGTTTCTCCGCAAGCTGATCGATTCAGGGGCCGGCAAGCTGCCGATGATGCACAGCCAGGTCGAGCTGTATCCGGTGCTCTCCTCAGCCGCGAGCTGGTTTCGCGAACGCGGATGCCGCGTTGCGAGCGAGCCCGCGGGAGAAGGCGTATACGTGCTGTATGTGCAAAAATGAGCCTGGGCGGCTGCCAATCAGCATGCCCCAGGCTCATTATTTTTTTACCGTACCTGCGATCAGCTTGTAGCCGACGCCGCGAATCGAATCGATTTGCACCGATTGCTGGTTCATTTCGAGCTTTTTACGCAGCGAGCTGACGTGAACGTCAACCGTCCGCTGACCGCCGATGTAGTCGAAGCCCCAGACGATATTCATCAAATCGTCCCGCGTCACGACAACGCCTGGCCGCTGAACGAGATACAGCAGCACCTCGAACTCTTTGGGACGCAGCGGAATCGATTCCCCGTTCAAAATAACTTCGTATTTTTCCGGATAAATGAACAAATCTCCGGCTTGTATCACTTTATCGGCCGACTTTTGTTTGTCCGACAGCAGCTCGTCCGGCTGCGTTCTGCGCAGCACGGCGGATACGCGAGCGAGAAGCTCGGCTACGCCGAAAGGCTTCGTAATATAGTCGTCAGCCCCGTGCTTCAAACCTTGGACGACTTCGTCCTCCGCATTGCGGGCCGTTAAAATAACGACCGGCGTGCTGTTGCCCTTTTGTCTCAATTTGGTCAAAACTTCAAACCCGTTCAGGCCAGGAAGCATAATATCGAGAATAACGAGATCGTAATTTTGCTGCAAAGCCTCTTGTAGTCCGTCGCCACCATGATCGACAACCTTCGTATCATAACCTTCCTGCGATAAATTGTATGAGAGCAGTCTGGCTAAGGTAGGTTCATCTTCTATAACTAAAATTTTTTGAGCCATGGGATCCCCCGAATTTACAGTATTTTAACACTTTGCAATAATCTCATCGTAGCACCGTTTTGTAAAGAGAATGTAAACATTTTATTAATCCCGTGTAAATTAGTGGATGACAGGCAGTTCAATTGTAAATTTGGTGCCGATGCCGACTTCGCTCTCGACCCGGATCGTTCCTTTGTGCAGCTCCACCAAATGCTTGACGATGGACAGCCCGAGCCCGGTTCCGCCTGAACTTCTGGAGCGCGCTTTATCCACCCGGTAAAACCGCTCGAATATGCGCGGCAAATCCTTTTTCGGAATACCCATCCCGGTATCCGATACGATGACCCGCAGCCGCTCATAGTCGCCGAGGGCATTCATGTCCAGCGGTTCGACCCGCACTTTCACCTTGCCGCCATCCTGCGTGTAATTGATCCCGTTGGAGAGCAAATTAATAAATATTTGCCGCAGCCGGTCCTCATCCGCTTCCAAATAAATATCGTCCTGAACCTGCAGGCACAGCTCGATGTTCTTTTTCTCCGCTTCCGTGCGCATCACGTTGATTGTCTTTTCCATAAATTCAACGACATGCACGGGCGAAAAATGCATCGGAATGCGCTTGGATTCGATTTTGGACAATTCCAGAATGTCTCCGATCAGACGGTTCAGCCGCTCGCTCTCATCGAAAATAATTCGCAAAAACGATTCCGCCGTCTCCTTATCGTTCAGCGCTCCCGCGAGCAGCGTTTCGGCAAAACCTTTTACTGCGGCAATCGGCGTCTTCAACTCGTGGGACACGTTGGCTACGAACTCGCTGCGCATCCGCTCCAGCCGCCGCACTGCGGTGATGTCGTGAAGGACGATCAGGACGCCTGCCCATTCCTCGTCATCGTGAGAAATCGGGTTCAAGTTCAATTCAAGGATGCGTTCGGACGGATAATAAAAAATCATCTCGTCGCGGATAGGTTCCTTCGTTTCGATGCACTCTTGAATCAGCTTGGCGAACTCATACTGCTGCTTCGCCTCGCTATACCTTTTGCCCAGAAGCTCCTGCGCGGAAAAGCCGAGAATGTACTCGGCGGAAGGATTCAGCAGCACGATCCGCTCGTTCCGGTCAACCATCACGATGCCGCTCACCATGTTTTCCAAAACGCCCTGCAGCCGCCGCTCGTTCTCCTGAATGCGCTCCATCTGTTCCTGCAAGCTTTCGGACATCCGGTTGATCGCTTGCCCGAGCTGGCCGACCTCGTCTTTGCTTAAGGATGAGACGCGCGCCTGATAGTTCATATTCGTAATTTGCATCGCGACTTTGGTCATATTTTCAATCGGCCGGGTGATGTCCCGAGCGATCCGGTAGCTGATGATGCCTACTATAACAAACAGGATGCCCAATCCGGCGATTAGGAAATACCAAAGGTTGCGGATCGACGCATCGACCTGCTCCAGGCTCATCGCGATGCGCAAATATCCGGTTATCTCTTTGCCGTTTTTGACGGGGATAGCCGCGTACAGCATCTTTTCCTTGAGCGTACCGCTGTATCGGGTAATGTAGCCGACTTCGTTCGGCCCGCCGGCCTCGGCAATTTCAGGTCTGCTCAAATGGTTGTCCATCTGCTTCGGATCTTGATCGGAATCGCCCAGAACGAGCCCGTCGGCACGCACAAAGGTCAGTCTCGCATCCGTGCTCTGCTTGATTTTCAGCGCTTGGTCCGTATAGTAAGCTATCAGCTCGCTTTCGCTGCCGCTGTGCCTCCAATCGCCCGTAGCCAAAATCACCTGCAGTTCCCGCTTCATGTTGTCCTGCAGCGCTTCAATATGCGAATCTTCGAGCACTTTGGCCATAAACAGACCTGCAATCAGCATCGAAAATCCGATTAGTAAGATCAAAATCAAAGTCAGTTTGGCACGGAATTTCGTCATCCGCCGGTCCTCCATTCGACTGCCTGTTCAATGTTGGGTAAAAAGAAAAAGGGCTACTCTACATAGTATCCCTTTTCCCCGTGCCAAATCCAGTATTTTTTTTGTAAACCGGCGGTTATTTGAATACTGGCTCTTTCAAAAGCGACAGCTTCTCCAACGAGCTTTTTTCCACATCGGCATGCAAGCTGTTGCCGTGCGAATCCATCGTGACGATGGCGGCGAACCCTTGGGTTTGCAGATGCCACATCGCTTCCGGAATGCCGAACTCCATGAAGTCCACGCCTTCGACTTTCTTAAAACAACGTGCGTAGTACTGCGCGGCACCACCGATCGCATTCAAATACACGCCGCCGTGCTCTTTAAGTGCGGCCAGCGTCTTGGCTCCCATGCCGCCTTTTCCGATTACAGCGCGGATGCCGAACTTTTTAATAATATCGCCCTGGTAAGGCTCCTCGCGGATGCTCGTCGTCGGTCCGGCCGCTCTCACATGCCACTCGCCTGCCTGATCCTTGCTCATCACCGGTCCGCAGTGATAGATAGCGGCGCCGTTCAAATCGACCGGAGCGTCGTGATCCATCAAATATTTGTGCAGGGCGTCGCGTCCCGTATGCATCGTGCCGTTGATCACGACCACGTCGCCGACTTTCAGCGAGCGGATCTGCTCTTCGGAAATCGGCGTCGTCAGCACAATTTCGCGGCGCTCGGACTCGCTGTCGTCCTCTTCCTTGGCACCAGCTTCGAACGCTTCCTTGAAGGATACTTCCGTTCCACGCGGATACGACCAGCCTTTGATTTCGCCGCTGCCCGCATCAAGCACGACGCCTTGACGGCGAAATGCCCAGCAGTTGTACGCGACGGATACGAAGAAGCTCGCCGGCAGACGGTTCGCCACTCCGACCTTGCAGCCAAGCAGCGTCACTTGACCGCCAAAGCCCATCGTGCCGATGCCGAGCGTGTTGGCGTTGTCCATCACGTATTCTTCCAGCTTGCGCAGGTCCGGATGCGGGTTCACGTCATCCACATGGCGGAACAATTGATGCTTCGCCAATTCGTAGCCGCTTGTGCGGTCGCCGCCGATGCCGACGCCGATGAAGCCTGCGCTGCAGCCCTGGCCTTGCGCCTGGTAGACCGCGTGCATAATGCATTTGCGGATACCGTCGAGGTCGCGTCCCGCTTTGCCCACTCCTTCAAGCTCGGCGGGCAGGCTGTACTGAATGTTTTTGTTTTCGCAGCCGCCGCCTTTCAGGATGAGCTTCACTTCAATGTCGTCTTTTTCCCATTGCTCAAAATGAATAACCGGCGTTCCGGGCCCGAGGTTGTCCCCCGTATTCGCACCCGTAAGCGAATCCACCGAGTTCGTGCGAAGCTTGCTGTCTTTCGTCGCCTGCGCCACCGCTTCAAGAATGTGCTTTTTCATGACGAGTTGGTTTGCTCCAACCGGACAGTGTATAATAAACGTGGGCATGCCCGTATCCTGGCAAATCGGGGACACGTTGCATTCCGCCATATGAATGTTATCCGCAATCCGTGACAATGAAAGCGCGGAACGGGTTCCGCCGTCTTCGCGCTGCTGAGCCGCTTGAACAGCACGCCGCACGTCGCCTGGAAGGTTCGTGGAAGTTTCGACAATCAAATCATAGACACTCTGGTAAAAATGCTGCATAACAAGAAAGGCTCCTCTCTGAAAACAAAATTATAATCATTATCATTTATTATAGCATACCGCGATAGGACAGTTCGACGTTCAATCCGAGAAAACAGGAGAATTCACCGCATGTTCAAAAAAATCGGAATTACCTTTCTGCTAGGCATCATAGGCATCAGCCTGCTGCTTGGCCCGCTTCACGCCGACAGAGCCGGACAAATCTATTATGAAGACCAAGTCGCCGTACTCATGTATCATCATATTCACGATACGGACACAAGCTCCAGCACGATTACGTCCGCGCTGTTTCAGAAACAGCTGCAATATTTGCTGAGCAAAGGCTATCATTTTATTTCGCTAAGCGAATTCAAAGCTTACATGGGAGGCGCCAGCGTCCCCTCCAACGCCGTGCTCGTCACCTTCGACGACGGCTACCAAAGCTTTTACACGTCAGCTCTGCCTCTATTAAAAAGCTTGCGCATTCCCGCCGTGAACTTCGTCATTACGACAGATTTGGCCAATCCGCTCGGTTCCTACATTCCTTCCATGTCGAAGGATCAGATCCGCGAGATGGTCCATGATACGAATTTCATCGATGTCGGCTGTCATACGGACAACCTTCACAACAAGCTGCCAAGCGGACAAGCCGCGCTCGTCGGAAGGACGAATACGGACGGGCAGCCGGAATCCGACGAAGCCTACAAGCAGCGGATTCTCAAAGATACGACCGCCTGCAAGGGCAAGCTGGATGCGCTGAGCGATACGCCGATCGATACGATGGCGTATCCGTTCGGCATCAGCAGCGACCAGGCGGTGCAGCTCGTTCAGCAGGCGGGCATCCGCTACGCCTTCACGATTACGCCCGATATGGCGACGCGCAGCGCCGATCTGCTGCGCATCCCGCGGATCAACGCGGGCAGCCCCGGCATTACGCCGGAGCTGCTTCACCGCTCGATCCAGCGGCGCATCGTCGCGCAGCCGGGCACAGCCCCGCTGCGCGTGGACGCGGCTGCCGCCGCCGAGCAGCTCGGCGGCAGCGCGGTCCTTGACGGCGGAACGCTTCAGCTCCGCCTGCGCGATCAGGCATTCACCCTGCGGGTGAATGCCGCGGAAGCGGCGCGCGGCGAGGAGCGCGTCCCGCTGCGCCAGCCCGTGCTGCGCGAGCACGGGCGGGTCACGATAGCGCTTGACGACCTGCAAGCGCTGATCGGGCTGCCGCTCGTCTACACCCCCGCCACCGGCAAGGTGGCCGAACGGGTGACGCCGAGCGTCAAACAACAAGAATGAGGAGCATGCAAGCATGACGACAAATAACGATTTTTTTGCTTATTTATACCGCCTGCGATATATCGAGCGATGGAGTCTAATGCGCAATACGCTCAAAGAAAACGTAGCGGAGCATTCCTATCACGTTTCCATTCTTACCCATATGCTGTGCACCATCGCCAATGAAGTGTTCGGCCGGGACATTCCGGTCGGTCAGGCCGTTTCCCTCGCCTTGTTCCACGATGCGACGGAAGTGATCACAGGCGACATTCCGACTCCGGTCAAGCATCATAATTCGGATATTCTGAGCAATTTCCGCCAAATCGAAGCGCTGGCCGCCGACAAGCTGCTCCAGACGATCCCCGACGCGCTGAAAACCGCGTATAAGCCGCTTATAACGGGCAAAGGCGGGAACACCGAGCTGAGCCGCTACGTCAAAGCCGCCGATTTGCTCGACGCTTACCTCAAATGCGTCACCGAGCTGTCGGCCGGCAACCGCGAATTCGGCACCGCCAAAAAACAAATCGAGCAAGCCATTCAACGAATGGACATGCCCGAAGTCGATTACTTTTTGCAGTATATGGCCCCCAGCCTGGAAAAAACGCTGGACGAACTATCCGAATAACTACAGGATGCTGCGGTTGAGCATGAAAAATACGGCAACGATGACGGCAATGGCCGCAATCCAGCTGTATGCTCTGATTTTTGCCGCATCCGATACTACGCTGGTTCCTGCCTTAGCTGCAGCGACCAGCTTTTTCATTCTCGAACCGAGCATGCCGGTTACGGCTCCGATGATCAGCAAAAGCACGACCGAAATGATCATCCAAGGCACCGATACGCCGGCCGAATGGATCATCGCACCGCCGGTAATAAACGATACGATCAAGGCAAACTGGCCCATGCGGTTAAAAAAAGAAAGCAAGCCGACAAAGCTCTCCTGTCCTGCTCCCGACAACGACGCCGCGCGTCCCGCTACAAAAGGAAACACGACATAAACCCCCAACAGCAAAGCACTAATCACGTGTAAAAAAATCATTACGCTGAACATTTGACGCCTCCACATCGTTTTTGAAATGGTTTTCTTTAGTATAACCGAATTCAAACGATACGGACAAGGAAGCGTTCCTGCGTTTTGGCCTCTGTACACGCTCAAGTTCACGATATTTTCACAAGTGGGTGCCGCGTGAGGGCCCTTAGGTGGCGGCCGACCGCCGTCATGCAAGCGCAAGCTGTTGAAAAGCCTCCACCAGAGCCGGTCACGCAAACTGTTTAGCTTTTCGCGAAAATGCCTGCAAAAGTACAGGTTTTTGCTCCTTCATGCGCTTACTTCGCGCAATTCCTGCAATTGTGCAGGCTTTTTCCCGACATATGGGCTCAACATTCATTGTTGTCAAAAATTGCTGCACTTTTGCAGGCTTTTCGCCAAAATGAGCCATTTCCACGAAAATTCCTGCACTTTTGCAGGTTTTCCCATCGGCCGACCTGCCAAGCCAAGCTGTCGCATGACCTCCCGTCATACAGCGACGTAACCCACGCATGTGGGGGCGCATGCGAGTGCGCTAGCGGGTACGCGAACGAGAGCGCAAACGAGAGCGCTAGCGAGTGCGCAAACGAGTGCGCTAGCGAGTGCGCAAACGAGAGCGCTAGCGAGTGCGCAGCGAGTGCGCTAGCGAGTGCGCGAACGAGTGCGCTAGCGAGTGCGCTAGCGAGTGCGCAGCGGGTGCGCTAGCGAGTGCGCAGGCGGGTACGCTAGCGAGTGCGCAGGCGGGTGCGCTAGCGAGTGCGCAGGCGGGTACGCTAGCGAGTGCGCAGGCGGGTGCGCTAGCGAGTGCGCTAGCGGGTACGCGAGCGAGTGCGCAGGCGGGTGCGCTAGCGAGTGCGCTAGCGGGTACGCGAGCGAGTGCGCAGGCGGGTGCGCAGCGGGTGCGCAGCGAGTGCGCAGGCGGGTGCGCAGCGACGCCTCACCGCGGATGAGCCGGTCCTCGGCGCGACCGGGCAGGGCGGCACCTTCCGGCAAGTCAGCCGAGAACCCGGCCTTTCTCTGGCAGCCTGCAGCACCGCGCGCTGCACCCAACACGCGGCGGTTCGCTGCAAGACGCGGGCGGTTTGACCACATGCCCCGCGGGGGCAGCCTTAATTCAGCAGCTCTGCGTACTGAAGCAGGCGCCTCAGCATAACGGCCGCTTCCGCTCGCGTTGTGCCTGCTCCAGGCATGAACATGCGGTCCGCTACGCCGTCCACGATGCCTGCGCGCACTGCCGCCGCGACGGCGTTCCTGGCATAGCCGGCGATCTCCTGCGCATCCGCAAAGGCCGCGGCTCCTTGGCCTTCCGCCGCCGGCTTTTTGCCTGCGGCTTCCATGGCGCGGGCGATCATCACCGCGGCTTGCTCCCGCGTGATGCCGGCGTTCGGCAGGAAGCTGCCGTCTGCGAAGCCTTCTACAATGCCCGCTTTGGCTGCGGCGGCTACCGCGCCCGCATACCAGTCACTTGCTGTTACATCGGAGTATCGCGCTCCCGCCCGCTCCTGCGGCAAGCCGAGAGCCCGGGCCAGCAGGGCGGCAAATTCAGCGCGGCTGACCGGCGCTTGCGGCGCAAAGTCATGCTCGGACACGCCTTGAATCACGAGCTTCGAAGCCAGAAGCTCCACATCCGCTTTCGCCCAATGACCGTTCATATCATGGAAAGATTTGACCGATTCCACAAGCATGATGATGCCCGTCGTACGCATTTTGACGGTAATGTGCGCCGCGCCGCCGGATACGTCGATCACGGCCGGAACGAAGCGCAGTTCGCCGGAATCGGGATCGTACGAAACCGCCGTTAATCGGGCGGGGTCGGGATTACCCGGCACATCGAGTACGGCCGCTGCGTAAGCGCCGTTAAAGTTGCTTACGGCTGCTTGCCGGCCTCCCGCTTCCGCGCCGATCGCGATTTCCGTTGCGCCGGCCTGAAGCTTCAAGCCCGCTTGCCCGGTACGCCGGGCGATTGCGTCCGCTGCCGCGTCGGATACATCCCCGACCGTAATCTGAAGCATGACGCCGCCGGGATCAGCGTTCATTTCGCCGGACAGCTTCGCAATATCGAACGAATGCAGCGGAAAGCTGAGCGTCAAGCCGTCCCGCTTCACGCTAAACACCGCATTCGGCGCTATGCGCTGCGCTTCTTGCACTGCCGCTGCCGGCAGCAGCACCTTCGCTCCCGCCTCGCCGCCCGCCACTTCCACGGCGATCGTTCGGCTCGAACCCTGCAAAGCCGCCGCAGCTTTCGTTAAAGCCGCAGCTTCAATGGTTACGCTCGCAACCTTGCGTCCATCCGCCGTTGTGTCAAGCGCACTAGCAACATTCGTGATTCGCGCTCCAGCCGAATTGGCTTCCACGGTCTGACCTGCTGCCGCCGTGTCACCGCCGCTGCCATTGCCACTACCGCTACCGCTTCCACTGCCACTATCGTTTCCGCCGGAGGAACCCGAACCGGATGCTTGCTTCGGAGCCGCCGACGCCTCGCCGGACAGGGCGCTTTCCCCGTCGGCATTTACCGCTGTTACGACGTAATAATAAGTCGTACCGTTCGTGACTCCGGTATCCGTATACGAAGCGGTCACGACGTTCGCCGCGATCGTCGTATAAGGTCCGCCGTTCGCCGTGCTGCGTTTCACCTGATAAGAGACCGCTCCCGCCGCGCTGCTCCATTGCAGGCTGACTTGCCCGTCTCCTGCCGCGGCCGTCAACCCTTGCGGCGCCGCAGGCGGAGCAGCCATAGTCGTACGTTCAGCCCCGGCGCTTGTCGAGACAATGGCCGGCACGGAGCGCGTCGGATCGATCGTGTTGTGCAGGAGCGGCGTCCAGCTTACAGGGCTTAAACTTTTGCTCTGCGCAATATTCATATCGACGCCGTTCAGCACCGAGCCTGTATCCGTAAATGCGGTGCCTCCCGCAAATACGCCGATTAAATCGGGCGCTTGCGTGCCCGTGTCTTGCTTGAAGTAATTGTTTTGCGCGTAAATTTGCGATGCATACCCGACTCCCATCGTATACAGGAACGGATAACTGGCATCATTCAAAGTGCCTTCATAGTAGTTATTGTACATGTGCACTTGGCCATACCGCACGCGCGGCGCGCGCTGAACGATATTTTTGTAGTAATTGTGGTGGAACGTAATTCTTTCTTTGCCGATGTCCCCGGTGTAGCTGTCGCTTCCGCCGATCAGCGTCGTTTTGTCATGATCATGGAAATAGTTGTAAGACACCGTTATAAGGTCGGAGCCGTTCGTAATATCGACCAACCCGTCATGCTGCTGGTATTGGCGGCCAAAATATTGCTTGCTGTAATCGTCTTTATTGTCGCCGTCGCTGAACGTATTATGGTCGATCCAGACATGCGTCGCCCCTTTGACTGTAATGCTGTCAAAGGCGGAATTCCAGTTGCCCGAGTCGCCGTCCGTCGGGTCCCATTGCGGGAAATAGTCAAATGCATCCCGGAATTCGATATTCCGGATAATGACGTTGTCTACGTTCTGGATCAGCAGATTGCCCCCCACAATTGTGGCATTGGTGCCCGGCAAGCCGACGATGGTCGTGTTCGAACCGACATTGATTTGAATTTGCGCCCCTTGCTTTTTCTCCGAATTGGCCCGGGCCGTCTCCAATGCGCCGGAAGGCACAGACGTTTTGCCCCAGGTTGCCGGATCGTAGGCTCGCAAATATGCATGGAAATCGTAGCCCTCGTCCTTGTAATCGTCAAATCCCAACGGATTGTCCTGATCATCGACGTTCATATCGATCATCCCGCTAATATATATGATTTTCGGCGTCGCATTTGTTGCATTGCTGCTGTTGCTGCCGCCCAGCGCCTGAATCAGCTCGCTCCGTTTTGTAACTACCGTACCGGCTGCGGCCGCCGATCCGCCTGTAATGGTGCCTGCCGGGAATGCTCCCCAACCGTCATTCGCGGCCAGCACCTGTCTGCCAATGTCCGAAGCGGACGTATCCGTCACGTTTACGGTTAACGGCACGGCATAGGTGCCGAAATGAACGTAAAGCGTTGCAGTTCCTGACGGCAGCCCAGCGAGATACGTTTTGTTGATTGAAATTACATTACCTGCTGCCGTATAATCCCCTTCAGCCAATACCTTGTCGCCATTCGTAAGCTTCGTCAAAGCGTGTCCGCCCGCTTGCGCTATCACATGAATATCGGATTGATAGAGCGGATTTTTGTCAAAATTCGCAGACGCAACCGATATCGATGGCTCCAAAGTCATTTTCGGCCTGATAACGGGAATCGTCGGGTCCCAGCCGGAAAAAATTTGCGGAATCGTCACGCTGGCTTCCGTCCCCGTCATTTGCGTGGAAATCGCCCGGGACGCCGGGTTGGCGCCGATGCCGTAGCTGTTGTATTCGCTGAAGTTTCTCACTTTACAGCTGCCTGCGCAGGAAGTGGCCCAGCCTGAGGCCAGGAAGTTTTTGGAATTAATGAACGTATTGATGAAGCGTACGTTAGCGTAGTCCTTCCAGGCGCGACCAAGATCGTAAGTGCCCAGCGCCGAAGCGCCGTCGATGATTTGCGAGTTGATGAATACGTAACCCGGATCCGCCGGATTGCTTTGTCCTGCCGCCGTAATATGGCCCCCGCCCGTTCCTGCGCTCGCCGCATTGCTCACAAGCACAAGCTTCGCTCGGTCAAATACAATTGCCGGAGCCTCTCCGAAAATGTAATCGACATCGCCTTCGATGATACTGTCGCGGAAATATTGACGCCCCGATTTATAGTTGTACAAAGTGTCCTGGAAACTGGTCAATTTTACATGGTCAAACACGGATTGGTCGCTTTGAACAAGCAAAGCTACAGCCGTCCCTTTTTCCGACCGGGGTGCGGCGCTGTTCCTGATCGTCAAATGGGAAGCCGTAAAATAGTTCGCAAAAACGCCGAACGTGTAGCTTTGCGCCGTGCCTCCCGGCCTGCCCGAATTGCCGTTCGTGCCGCCGTAATCGTCGTATACGATCGTCGTCACATCGATCCCCGCGCCGATCAGGCTTACGAAAGGGCGGTCCATGTATACTTTTTCCACATATGTCCCAGGGCCGACGTAAATGACCGTTCGCGCCGTATTGGATGCGGGAATGGCATTCACGGCTCCCTGAACGGTCGTATAATCGCCGCTGCCGTCCTGCGCCACCATTATCACTTTCGAAGAGGCTGCGACGATTTCCTCCGAATCGGGACTGCTGCCTTTGGCATTCACCGCCGCAACAGTATAAAAATAATTGTTGTCATTAATCACATTCGCTGCGGTGTTGTCCGTATACGATGTGCCTGAGATCGTCCCTATGACAGTATAAGTGCCTCCACCCGCTGTTTTTCGCTTCACCTCATAAGAAGCCGCATCGGGAACGGCGTTCCAGGATAAACTAACGCTTCCGTCGCCGGCAATAGCCGTCAAACCGTTGGGCACTGCAGGAGCTCCGGTCGCGGCCGCATAAGGCGAGACTTTCACCTGGTTTGAAATCATGCTTTCCGCATTGTCGTTCGCCGCCGTTGCCACATAATAATACGTAATTCCGTTGGCGGCAGTCGTATCGCTGTAAGTCGTTTGGCTGAGATGTTCGGCAATCGTCGTATAAGGTCCGCCGTTCGCCGTACTTCTTTTCACATTATAATAAACAGCCTGTGTCACCGGCGTCCAACTGAGATCCACCCTCTGATCGCCCGGTACGGCGCCCAGCATCGCCGGCATTTGCAAAGGACGGCCGGAAACCGCGGCCGCAAGCTCGGAGCCTGCGCTCGTCCCGCCCACATTGCCCGCGGCAACCTGATAATAATAAGTGATGCCGTTTATCAAGCCTGTGTCGTGATAAGTCGTGCCGGTAGTTTTATTCGATAAAGAAAGGAACGGGCCGTTCGGTGTCGTGCTTCTTTGAAGCGTATAAAAATCGGCCCCCTCGGACGCCTTCCAATTTAAGGTAAACTCGCTGTCTCTCGCGACAGCCGTCAGCGCCGTCGGTGCGGCCGGAGGCGGCACATCGTTCGGATATCCCACGGCAGCACGTGAAGCTTCGCTCTCCCCGCCGGCTTTTACACCTGTAATCACATAATAGTAATTCGTTTCGTTCTCAAGCCCCGTATCCGTATAAGCCGGAGAAGCGGTATTGGCGATAAAGCTGTAAGGACCTCCGGAAACCGTGCTCCGGTATACATTGTAAGAATCGACACCGGTAGCCGGATTCCATGTCAAAATCACTTTGTGGCTGGCTCCGCTCGCCGCAACGTTTTGCGGAATCGTCACGCTTTGCCGGTACACCTTAACATTGTCGATATACAAGCTTCCCTTGGAGGTGCCGGGCGTACGCGCCTGAATTTTGGCGATATCGGTCACAGGACTGGCAAAGGTCATATTGCCTTGAAAAACGTCATTGATGTACAATTCCGCCGAGTTGGTGCCTGCGTCGGCAACGAATTTCAATTTCATCCATGTACCTTTGACATACATCGAGGAGTAATCGCCCAATTTCAGCGTCAATGCCGTTTTGCCCGAGCTGTCGACCAGTTCCAATGGATAGGAATCCCCCATGAACACCGGTTCCATAAAATCGAGCTGAGCCGTAATCCCCTCTTTGACCGGAGCAAAAATTTTCACAAATCCGCCCCTGCTTGTGCTGTTGTCGTTAACCCACAGGACACGGGTGGAGTTCCCCGTTATGGTGCCTGAAACATTGCCGAACTTATTCGTCAACTGATCGTTGCTGATTACCGTGATGTTGTTGCCGGCAGACTCTGCGGTAAAGTTCGAATATCCGTCAGGCTTCTCTTGCAAAGGACTGCTTTCAAAATTGTCATCGATCAAGTAGGCGATCGGTTTCGCTGCCGCTTCTGCAGAGATAGCGCTTTCGCCAGCCTGATTGAGCGCCGTTACCACGTAATAATAACGGGTATCATTGGCCAATCCGGTGTCGGCAAACGTGGTGCCGGTCACATTGGCGACAGTGCTGTAAGGGCCACCTTTGGTCCCGCTCCGCTTCACATTGTAGGAAACAGCCCCGCCGGCCGCATTCCAGGCAAGATCAACCCTGGCATCGCCCGCGGCTGCCGTCAATCCCGCCGGTGCTGCGGGTACCTGTACCGAGGATTGAAGAGCGGCCTGCACCTCGTTCGAGCTTCCGCTCTCTCCGTAATCGCCCGCGGCGGTCACAACGTAATAGTAGGAAGTGTTGCTGACGACGCCGGTATCGTTATAACCGGTTCCATACACGGATGCAATTACGGAGTAAGACGAGCCTGAAACAATGCTTCGTTTTACGTTATAATAGGCAGCCCCGGTAACCGTGTTCCAGGCCAAATCCACCTTTGCGCTGCCGGCGGAAGCGGTCAGACTCGGCGCATCCAGAGCAGGCATCGGCAGAACCGCGGTCAATGAAGCGACCGCAGTAGAAGGGGCGAATATTGACGCCCCTGCCGTCGTATTCGGAGTAATGTAATCAAATGCCGCCGTCGCCGCTTTTCCGACGCCCAAGCCTATGTATGCATCGGTCATACCGGTTATCGTCTGCCCTTTGGTTTGGGTCCAATAAATCGTTTGACCGTCTTGCGACAATGATCCGTAGTCTACATAAATCGCAGAATTGCCGCCTGATACGGAACGGCGCATTTTAATAAATTGCGGAGCGGAAATGCCTGTGGCGCTGTCAATCGCATCCAGTCCATTGGCCGTTCTCGTCGTATTGATTGCTCCCGCATAGTTGGAAAGAATGCCTGACCCGTTGCTGGTGCCTGCATCGTCCGCCGATCTGTAATATGCGTAAAAATCGTAATACGGCGCTGTTTTGCTGGAATACAGCAGTGCCCCCATATAGCCCGGCTTTGTTGTCGCTTCTGTCGCCTTGCGGATGACGATGCCCGCGGAAGCGGATGTGCTGCTCGCGCTGAAAGCTTTTACCCTTGCCACTATGCTGAATTCACCGCTTACGGGCGTTTGCATATAGGCATACTGAAATTGCTCCCCATTGGAAGATGAGCCGACAATTCCATTGTTGGATGCCGGACTCGTTAGCGTAAATACGCCCAATCCGTTGCTTGCGCCGTACGTGCTTGTTCCGGCCTCAGACGGCCAGGATGCAGATGCAGCATTGATATCTTTATTCCCCCAACCGGTAGGGAATGTGGCTGCAGCCTTGACATTTTCGCTGCCCCCGAACGGTACAACCGACGCGATAAACATCATTATCGCCAAAAATCTGGCCAAACCGGTGGCTCGCATGCGTTTCTTGTTCATGTAAATTGTTTAACCTCCTTGTCTGTTTTGCTACAAAATGACTTCTCGCGCGTCGAAAAAGCGCTTTCATTTTCGAGTTCCATAATCCTCCTTTCAAGCTTGCCTGTAACCCCTAGTATAAAAACGGCGGGGCGTTACGTACATAATCCCTGGCTCTCCCGCCCCCGGTGAATTAGACATTTGGCGGAAAAGTGTTCCAATGATTATCATGATAATCCGCTGCTGCTACCGGGGGCCGGTGGGAAAACCTGCGAAAGTACAGGCTTTTCCCGCGGTCATGGTTCATTTTGGCGAAAAGCCTGCGAAAGTGCAGGAATTTTCGTTAAAAATGAACCCGAGCCCCTGTACGCGGCGAAAAGCCTGCACAATTGCAGGAATTCTCGCGTCCAGCGTATCAAGGGCGCAAATTCATGTATTTTTGCAGGTTTTTTTCGCATGTGGTCGACCGACCGCCGTCATGCAGCGAAACACCGTGCACTGGGAGCTGCGCGCGGTGGTGCAACTGGCCGCCGTCATGCAGCGAAACTCCGTGCGCTGGGAGCTGCGCACGGTGCGACCGCCAGGCAGATTGCGGCTATAGGCTCTGACGTGGGGGTTTTTCAATTGCTCGCGACCCGACCCGACCGAACCGGCCCGGCCTAGCTTGGCCTGCCAAGTGGCTTCACAGCCGCTCCCCCGTGCGGTTCTACAATCGCCCCTCCGGGAGAGGGGCAAGTCGTCGATCGCGCACAACACCGGCGGCCGATCAGACGTTTGTGCCGCCTACCCGCGAACAAAAAATCCCCCCGAACCGGCTATTGCACAGTTCGAAGGGATTGTCGTTGCGGGTATACCTTTTATGGCAGCGGTTCTACAGCAACATTCGCAATTGTTACAGCTTCCGTATACTTAGCTGTACTGTTCAGACGCAGGCGCATGTTGGCCGCACCCGTCACGCTCGGATTGATTTGCACGTTGACGATTTTTTCCGCATGCCCGTTGGCGTCGGCAGTCAACGAGAAAGCAGCGCTATAACCGTAAGAGGAAGGCCATGTGCCGCTGTCATTTTGCACTTTAGCCACTTGGGTGCCGGAGCTCGTATAAACACCGAGCGAGTAGCCGCTTGTCGTGGAGTTGGCTGTCAACCCGTTAACGACGATTTTGACAGGGAAAGATGCGCTGTTCGGCAGCGTTGCCTGGTGAACGAACGCGTACGGATCGTTGGACGAAGTCGTCGATACTCCGTAAGAGCCTGCTTTAAAAGTCGTCGGATCATACCATTTGTATCCGGCTGCAGGCGCTGCCCACGGTTCGGCTTGCGGTTCCGTCGTGTTGGCCGGCTGCTCCCAGGAATAAAGCGCCGTTGCCGTATCCAGCGTAAGACCGGGCACTTGCGTGAGGCTTGTGTAGCTTTCTTTTGTCGCCAGCCAGTTTACCATATTTACCAGCAGCGTGGAATCGTTTTGCTCCGAGAAGCCTGCATAAGTCGTTTTCGTACCGCCGGTTTCTTCTTTCAAGTATTTCGGCGTGGCGTCTTCCACAGGGGAGGAATCCCCGATGAAGCCGGCTTTGCCTGCGCTTACTTTGGAAACCGCGACATAAGGGCCTTCGGCCACCCCGCCGTTGTTATAAACGCCTTGATCCACTGCGTTTGCCCATTTGGTAGTCGTCGCAGGCAAGTAGACGATGCCTTTTGCTTTTGTCGGATCTGTAATTGCCAACGTAGATCCCGCGTGCATAGCGACCGTGGAAACGCCGCTCGTAATGCCGAATGCCTGGGAAGGAGCGACGATATTGTTCGCTGTAATGTCGCCGAGCGCGTTGTAGCGGAACCGGATGCCAAAATTCGCCGCCAGCCAGTCGGAGCTGGCAACGCCCTGCATCGCCGAGGAAGCGGCTTCTCCCGCGCTCATGCCAAGAGCCGGATTCGTCCAGGCTCCGCGGCGGTAGCCGTTGAACACTTCCGAAGCGTCCCAGCGGTTTTTATTCCGGTCGGCATTGTAATGATCGCTGATGAAGAAAATGCTGCCGCCGCCTTGCACATATTGCAGCATAGCGGTTTGTTCGGAAGTTTTGTACGGAATATTCGCTTCAGGAATGACGAAAACATCATAAGCCGATAAGTCCGAAAGTGTAATCGGGCTGGATTTGCGCAGTTCTTTTACATAGTAGCCGGCATTGCCCAGCGCATTGCCAAAATCCGAAAAGCCGCCGTCGATGACCCAGTCCGCCGCTCCTGCCGTCTGAGCGTGCGTGTTGTCGAACAGCACCTTTTTCCCGTTAGGTGTCGACGGGTTAATCGTTGGCGCCGGGTCTGACGGTCCCTCTGCAAACGCTTGCGGGATCGCTCCGGACAAAGATGCGACCAGTGCCGCGGTAATAGCAAGACCTTTCAAGCTCTTTGTTCCATTCAAGCTTTTCATAAATAATGAATTCCCTCCATCCATGGAATAAATAGCCAAGCTGGCCTATGTGTATCGTAGCACAGGATTCCGCCCAAAAATAGCCATTTGCAGTAAATTTACAAAAGCAACAAATTGTTGTGCAATCCGACAAAAAAAAGAACCGGCCCCCTATTTGCATAGGAAACCGGTTCTTCGTGATATGGCGATTAGCCCGTTACAACTTTAATAACGTTGCGGACGGAGTTCGCCGTTTTATCAAGGGCCGCTTTTTCGTCGGCAGTCAATTCGATCTCAAGCACTTTTTCGATGCCGTTTGCGCCAAGTACAGTCAGAACGCCCATGAACAGGTTGTCGTAGCCATACTCGCCTTCAAGCAGCGCGATTGTCGGAATGATGCGTTTTTTGTCTTTCAAAATCGCTTCCGTCATTTGTACGAGCGATGCCGCGGGAGCATAGTAAGCACTGCCGTTGCCGAGCAGGTTTACGATTTCGCCGCCGCCTGTGCGCGTACGTTGAACGATAGCTTCAATTCGATCGGCAGGAATCAGCTTCTCGATAGGAACGCCGCCGGCGTAAGTGTAGCGCACGAGCGGAACCATGTCGTCGCCGTGTCCGCCGATAACGACACCTTGAACGTCCTCAACCGAAACGTTCAGCTCCTGGGAGATGAACGTAAGGTAACGAGCCGTATCCAGAACGCCGGATTGACCGATAACGCGGTGTTTAGGGAAGCCAAGCGCTTGATAAGCTACATACGTCATCGCATCCACAGGGTTGCTGAGAATAATGACGATTGAATCGGGAGCTACTTGCTTAACGTTCTCACAAACGGATTTTACGATACCCGCGTTGGTGTTCACCAGGTCGTCGCGGCTCATGCCCGGTTTGCGGGCAATACCTGCCGTAATAATGACGATATCGGAGTTTGCCGCATCTTCATAGCTGGAAGTACCTGTAATTTGAGCGTCAAAGCCTTGAACAGGACCTGCTTCGAGCATGTCGAGCGCCTTGCCTTTAGTCGGATTCTCAAGCTGCGGGATGTCCAGCAGAACGATGTCGCCCAGCTCTTTTTGCGCAAGCATAAGCGCAGTTGTCGCACCTGTGAATCCGGCTCCTACAACGGTAATTTTATTACGACGGATTGCCATTTGAGGAATTCCTCCTTCAATTTTTAAAAAATAAATCCGGCGTCCGGGGCGGGAATTAGCCCATGTTTTTAATAATTTCGTTGGCGAATTCGGAACATTTGATTTCTTTCGCGCCTTCCATCAGACGAGCAAAGTCGTAAGTAACGGTTTTGTTGTTGATGGACGTTTCCATGCCTTTGTAGATCAGTTCAGCCGCTTCCAGCCAGCCAAGGTGCTCAAGCATCATAACGCCGGACAAAATAACGGAACCCGGATTTACAACGTCAAGACCTGCGTATTTAGGAGCCGTACCGTGAGTAGCTTCGAAAATGGCATGTCCGGTCAAATAGTTGATGTTGGCCCCGGGAGCGATACCGATACCGCCAACTTGCGCAGCAAGCGCGTCGGACAGGTAGTCGCCGTTCAGGTTCAGCGTAGCGATAACGTCAAAATCGGTAGGACGAGTCAGTACTTGCTGCAGAGCGATGTCGGCGATTGCGTCTTTTACGATGACTTTGCCGGCTGCTTCAGCGTCTTTTTGCGCTTTGTTAGCCGCTTCCGTGCCTTGCTCGGCTTTGATGCGGTCATATTGCGCCCACGTGAATGTTTTGTCGCCGAATTCGCGCTCAGCCAGCTCGTATCCCCAGTTCTTGAACGCGCCTTCGGTGAATTTCATGATGTTGCCTTTGTGCACAAGCGTAACGGTCTTGCGGCCGTGCTTGATCGCATACTCGATAGCGGCGCGGATCAAACGCTCGGAACCTTCGGACGATACAGGCTTGATGCCGATACCGGAAGTTTCAGGGAAACGGATTTTCTTAACGCCCATTTCTTCCTGCAAAAATTTAAGCACTTTTTTCACGGCTTCGGTACCGGATTCCCACTCGATGCCTGCATAAATATCTTCTGTATTTTCACGGAAAATAACCATATCGACAAGCTCAGGACGTTTAACCGGTGAAGGCACGCCGTCGAAGTAGCGAACCGGACGGGAGCATACGTACAGATCGAGCTCTTGGCGAAGCGCAACGTTCAGGGAACGGATACCGCCGCCAACCGGAGTCGTCAGAGGTCCTTTGATCGCAACGATGTACTCGCGGATCGCAGTCAGCGTATCGTTTGGCAGCCAGTTGTTGTATTTGTTAAAAGCTTTCTCTCCGGCAAACACTTCGTACCAGGCGATTTTTTTCTCGCCTTTGTAAGCTTTCTCTACGGCTGCGTCAAGAACGCGCTTGGAAGCCGACCAGATGTCAGGGCCCGTGCCGTCGCCTTCGATGAAAGGAATGATCGGATTGTTAGGCACTTGCAGAACACCATTCTCGATGGTGATTTTTTGACCTTCGGTTGGCAGTTCGTAAGATTCGAATTGTGGCATGGTATGTCCTCCTTAAAATTGTGAAAAATAAAATGTAAAACATGCCTTTGCCCTTAGACAGTCCAGGCTGCCGGGGGTCAGACACACAAAAGCGGCGGAAGTCGCGGCACTCCCCCCGGCAAAAAGCCGGACGGATGCCGAACAACCCGCATCTTTAACATGATAACATAAATTAGCGATTGCTGATCGGAATATATTTTTGGTTCACTGGGCCCGTGTACTCGGCGCGAGGGCGGATCAGGCGGTTGTTCTCGTACTGCTCCAGCATGTGAGCCGTCCATCCGGATGTTCTGCTGATCGCAAAAATCGGAGTGAACAAGTCGCGCGGTATTTCCAGCGACGTATACACAGATGCGGAATAGAAATCGACGTTAGGCTTCAAGCCTTTCAGCCCGGTTACAAGCTCTTCCGCTTTAATGGACATTTCGTACCATTTCATGTTGCCGGTAATTTTTCCGAGCTCATACGACATTTTTTGCAAGTGCTTCGCGCGAGGGTCGCCGTTTTTGTAAACGCGATGGCCAAAGCCCATAATTTTGTCTTTGCGCTCCAATTTGCCGTGAATGTAAGGCTCTACGTTTTCGACCGTGCCGATTTCTTCGAGCATGGCCATAACCGCTTCGTTCGCGCCGCCGTGAAGAGGGCCTTTCAGCGTGCCGATCGCGGAAGTGATGCCGGAGTAAATATCGGTCAAAGTTGCAACGGTAACGCGGGCCGCAAATGTAGACGCGTTAAGCTCATGGTCGGCATGCAGAACAAGCGCCTTGTCCAGTGCTTCGATAGCAACTTTATCCGGCTCTTTGCCTGTCATTTGATATAAGAAATTAGCGGCAATCGACGAATATCCTTTGGAAGCGAGAGGCTCCAGTCCTTGGCGGATGCGGGCAAAAGCCGCGATAATCGCAGGCACTTGGGCTTGCAGTTTGATCGCTTTTCGCACATTGGACTCCGTGCTCATATCGTTCGCTTCTTCATCGTAAAGCGCAAGACTGGAAACGGCCGTACGTAGCGCAGCCATGGAATTGACGTCTTTCGGATAGAGCTTCAGCTGATCGATCACCGCTTCCGGTACGCTGCTGTACGCGTTCAGATCGTTTTGCAGCTTTTCCAGCTCGGACTCTGTAGGCAGTTTGCCGAACCAAAGCAAATGTATGACTTCTTCAAAAGTCGCATTTTCTGCGAGGTCATCAATATCAATCCCGCGATAAGTTAAAACGCCGTCCACGATGGAGCTGATCGACGAGGTTGTGGCTACAATACCTTCCAAACCCTTGGTTGCAGTCATGGGAATCTCTCCTTAGCTACTTGATTTTTGCAAAAACTCACTTTTTCCTAACTTAATAATAAAGGATTTCACCCTGTAAGTGAACAAAAAAGGGCATAAAACTAAGTTATCACTATCATAAAGATTCTTTTTGGCGAAATTCGAGCGCTTACGGCACGATACAAGTTTTTGTTAATTCTCTCGAATTATACGGAACTTTGCGGAAAAAGTTTGTAGAGAACAGTTGAGCTTGATACAATGTAAAACAAAGCGGCAGCATGAGACGATTGAAAATCTGTCGGCCGAAGCTGACGAATTGTCGGCCATGCTCAGCGGTCTGTCACGCCCAAGGCGGCATATCCATTTGGCCTGTCGAAGAAAACCTGCAAGAAGACCTGCACGTCAGGCTTTAAGAAAACGTACATTGGAGAGAAGCATCTCTATAAATGCACAGAAAACCTGCATGTGGATCAAGTGCCGGGTTAGAGGAACCAGAGGGAACGCAGCCGCGCATCTCTGGCTACGATTGCGGCGGTGGAGTGGGCCACACTTCTCCTGCATCCGGTTGCGGCGCTGAGTAGCCACTCCTCCCCAGCTACGGTTGCGGTGCTGAATTTGCCCGCGTCTCTCTGGCTACGGTTGCGGAACTGAATTGGCCTTACTTCTCCTGCTCCGATTGCGGCGATGAAGTGGCCACTCCTCCCCAGCTACGATTGCGGCGGTGGAGTGGGCCACACTTCTCCTGCATCCGGTTGCGACGCAGAAGTGGGGGCAAGGCGGCCTGGCAGGGAGAAAACCTGCAAAAGTGCAGGTTTTCTCCTTAAAAATGGTTCATTTTAGCGAAAAGCCTGCAATTGTACAGGAATTTTCGATGAAAATGAACCCGAGCCCGTGTTCGCGGCCAAAAGCCTGCACAATTGCAGGAATTTGCCGTGGCCGGCGTTTCCATCCAGCAAAAACTGTATTTTTGCAGGTTTTTCGCGCAACTGGGCAGATCGTAACGACCGGCTCCGGCGTGTGGGGTTTCCGGGCTGCCTGTACTTTGGCCAGCCAAACCAATCCAAGCCGCGTAACGGCGGCAGCACCGTTTTGGACGGCATGCGAAACATGTTAGCTTCGTACGACCTTTGTTCTGAAAGATCTACTTTTGTTGAAGGAGCCAAGAAATGAGCAGCATCTCCTACATAGGCGTCATCGATATCGGATCGAACTCCATCCGGTTGGTTATTTACGAACGCAATTTATACGGCGCCTACCGCGTCGTCAGCGAGTATAAAGATTCCGCAAGACTAAGCCAGCGGATCGGTGCCGACGGCATTTTACATAGCGAAGACATTCTTTCCGTCGTTCCTATCCTCTCCCACTACGCAGCGCTCTGTCTCGCGCACGGCGTGCGGACGCTAAAAATCGTCGCCACGGCGGCGATCCGCAATGCGGCCAATTCCGCGGAAATTGTCCGGGTGCTCGAAGGCCGGACCGGCTTCAATATCGAGGTGCTGAGCGGAGAGGACGAGGCCCGTTACGGCTTTCTCGGCGTCGTGAATACGATCGATATCAGTGACGGATTCATTATCGATATCGGAGGCGGCAGCACCGAGGTCACGCTGTTCCGCGGCCGGGAACTCAAGCAAAGCTTCTCCTTCCCGTTCGGTTCGGTGAACACGACCCGCCAATTTATGAAGAACGGCGTCATCACCGAAAGCGAAAAGGCCGGGATTCGCCTTATGGTAAAGGAAGCTCTCGCCGCCCATCCATGGATCAAAAGCTCGCCGGGCTTGCCCATGATCGGGCTGGGCGGAACGATCCGCACACTCGGCAAAATGAGCCAGAAGCGGAGCAAATATTCTCTGCAGCTTGCCCACAACTATGAGCTGAAAACCGGGGAGCTCGATTTTTTCCTGGAATTCCTGTCCTCCCTGCCGCTTGAAAAGCGCAAAAAGGTGGAGGGACTTTCCAAAGACCGCGTGGACATTATCGTTCCGGGCCTCATCATTTTGGATACGATCTTTAGTGAAGCCGCGGCTTCGCATTGCATCGTCAGCGGCTCAGGCTTGCGGGACGGCATCTTTTACGAGCTGTGCACGCCCGGGAATGCGCTGGTCGACGATGTTCTGGAAGCTAGCGTCCAGAACATGCTGATGCTTCATCCGGGTGCGGCCGTCCAGCACGTCAAGCATGTCGACAAGCTCGCGCTTCGCTTATTCGACGAGCTTGCTTCCTTGCAGGGGCTGGATAAACAAAGCAGACGCTACCTTCATGCCGCCGCGCTGCTGTACCGGATCGGATCTAGCGTCAATTATTATCAATACGGCAAACATACGCAGTATATGATCGCACAGGCCCGCATCGACGGCTTCAGCCACCGGGAAATCGCGCTCTGCTCGCTGATCGCTTCCCATAAAACAAAAAGCCGGACCCACCAGCTTGCCCTTGCTTACAAAGACATTTTGGAGGAATCCGACGAATTGCTTGTTGCGAAGCTGGGAACGCTGCTGCAGCTTGCCATCGCGCTTGACCGCAGCGAAACGCAGCCGGTTCGGGAGCTCATCATCTCCATCATCGGCAAGACGCTTACGCTAAAACTTTTATGCGCGGACAATCCCGCCGCCGAACTGAGCGAGATCGCCGCTTTCGCCAAAGATTTTGAAAAAGTGTGGGGACTTGCGCTTAAGGCTCAAGCTGAAGCTTTTTCCACGACTTAATTTTCATCGCCTCGAACTGGCTCCGGTACGGAGTCAGTTCATTTTTTACCCGGGTGTACATGCCGTTGGTCATGAGCTCCCTTGCCTTGACATTATCGTTAAGACTAAGCCGTAAAATTTGGATCATCATTTTTTTCAACTGTTCGTCGAATACCGGACACATCAGCTCGATGCGCCGCGTCAAATTGCGGGTCATCCAATCCGCCGACGACAAGTACACGTCGACTTGTCCGCCGTTTTCGAAATAGTACATGCGCGAATGCTCCAGGTACCGGTCGACAATGCTGCGCACCGTAATGTTCTCACTTAGTCCCGGCACTCCCGGGCGAAGGCAGCAGACGCCGCGCACGATCAGATCGATCTTCACGCCGGCCTGCGACGCGGCATACAGTGCATCCACCATCTGCTGGTTGGACAAAGAGTTCATTTTGGCGATAATGTGCGCCGGCTTTCCGGCTCTGGCATGCCCGGCTTCCCGCTCGATCAGCTCAAACAGCTTATCCTTCAAATCCGTAGGAGCGACGGCAAAAGCCTGCCAATCGTGCGGCGCGGAATACCCCGTGATTTCATTGAACAATGCCGATGCGTCCTCGCCGATGACGCTGTGCGAGGTGAACAACCCTACGTCCGTATACAGCCTGGCCGTGCTGTCGTTGTAATTGCCCGTACCTACGTGGACGTATCTGCGCAGCGTGTTCTCTTCCTGTCTGACGACGAGCGTGATTTTGGCATGCGTCTTCAAGCCCACAAGACCGTAAACGACGTGGCAGCCCGATTTTTCGAGCTTTCTCGCCCAGGCAATGTTGCGCTCCTCGTCAAAACGAGCTTTCAGCTCGACGACGACGGTGATCTGCTTGCCCGACTCCGCGGCGATCGCAAGCGCCTGAATAATCGGCGAATTGCCGCTGACCCGGTAAAGCGTCATTTTGATCGCAAGCACATGCGGATCGTAAGCGGCATGCACGACAAAATCGGTCACCGCATCGAACGATTCGTAGGGATGATGCACGAGCACGTCCTGCTGCTTCAACAGCGTGAAAAAGTCGTTCGTATCCTCGAATTCCACCGGATATTTGGGAACGATGCGCGGGTAACGGAGATTATCGAATCCGTTCAAACTGCCCGCCAGCTTCATCAAATAAGTCAGGTCGATCGGACCGTCGATTTCAAAAATGTGCTCCGTGATTTCGAACTCGTCCTGAAGCTGGGAAAGTGCATAGGGATGCATCCCTTCCTGAATTTCCAGACGCACCGGAGAGCCCCATCTTCTGCGGCGCAGCTCCTTCTCGATCTCTTCGAGCAAATCCTCGGCGCCCTCTTCGTTCAAGGTAAGATCGGCATTGCGCGTCAGGCGAAACCCGTGCACGGCAATCGGCGTATAGCCGCTGAACAGCGACTGGATATGGTGCTCGATCAATTCCTCGAGAAGAATGAACTCCTGCTTCTTGCTGTTCGTTCTGGCAGGTACCGGGATGTATCGGGACAAATTGCTGGGCACCTGAACGATGGCAAAATACGGCTCATCGTCCGGATCGTCGCCCTCGCGGATCAGTACCACAGCCAAATAAAGAGACTGATTATGGACAAGCGGGAAAGGACGGCTCTGATCGACCGCCATCGGAGTCAATACCGGAAAAACAATATCGTGATAATACGCATCCATCGCTTTTTTCTGGCTGATGTTCAATTCTTCGTACTCGGTAAAAACGATTCCCTCTTTAATTAATTGCCGGATAACGTCCCGGTACGTTTTGTACTGCTCGCTGACCATTTTAGCGGTCCGTTTCATGATGCGCTTAATGAGCCCGGCGGGCGTGTAGCCCGTGAAATCTTTTTTGTTGTACCCGGCTTTCATCTGATCCTTGAGCCCGGCAACACGCACGCTCATGAATTCATCCAGATTGCTGGATACGATACTTAGAAACTTCGCTCTTTCCAGCAGCGGAGTGCTGGGGTCCTGAGCTTCTTCCAAAACTCGCCGGTTAAATTCGATCCAGCTCAAATCGCGGTTCAAATACATGGACGAAACTTCGCCGACTTCTTTGATTTCCCTCACCGCAGGCTCTCTTGCAATACTCATAAAACCTCCGTAAAAATTCCTAATTTTCGACATTCCTTATTTTATTGTACTATGCCCGGCATAGACCGACAATGCGGGGAAAGCGCTTTTCAATTATTAAGATTTTGTAAAGGTTTTTTTAACATTCGCCTTGCCCCCGGCGCTGCGGCTTTTTCGCTTTCTTTTAAGATCAGTGTTACAATACAAGTATTAGAGGCAAGGGGAGAAAATACCATGAATATCCTGAATCCGCGGTTGGTTCATCAAATTTTCAGGGGCATTTGGGTAGCTCTGATCGTTCTCCTGATCGGGTTGGCGATATATTATATTCCCCCGTTAATTTACCCGTTTATTTACGGCTGGATCATCGCCATGATGATGAACCCTTGTGTAAACTTTTTCCAGTTCAAACTCAGACTGCCTCGCTGGCTCGCCGTAACGATATCTATGCTGCTGTTTTTGGGAGCGATGATCGCTGCGGTTACGCTGCTGGTCGCGAACATCATCGTCGAGCTCGGCTCGCTGGCCGATACGCTGCAAAATCAAGTCAACCGCCTCGCCGCACAGTTCAATTTGTTTATTCATTCCACGGCGTTTCAGGAATTAATCGAAAAGGTCAACCGATTTTTTGAAAACAACCCGAAATACCAGGAAACCGTCAACAGCAATTTATCTTCGACCGCAGGTTCCCTCGCCAACGTCAGCAAGCTTGTTATCGGCTATGTGTTCGACACGCTGAAAAACTTTCTAACCTCACTGCCCAACATTGCAACGCTGACGATCATAGTTGTGCTCGCCACCTTTTTCATCAGCAAAGACTGGTATTTGCTGATCGGACGATATTCCGGCATCGTCTCCGACTCGATCGTCGCCACGTCCAAGCTCATCCGCAGCGACTTGCAAAAAGCGCTGTTCGGCTACGTAAGGGCGCAGTTGATTCTCGTTTCCCTGACGGCACTTGTCGTCATTATCGGCCTATTCATCCTGCAGGTCCCCTATGCGATTACGATCGGGCTGTTGACCGGCCTGGCCGATTTGATGCCGTATTTGGGCACCGGCGCCGTCATGGTTCCGTGGATTTTGTACGTGTTTTTCGCGCAGGGGGACATCTATCTGGGGATCGGACTGAGCGTGCTTTACGGAGTCATTCTGGTAGCCAGGCAAATTATGGAGCCCAAAGTGCTCGCTTCCAGCGTCGGGCTGGATCCTTTGGCGACATTGGTCGCAATGTTCGTCGGCTTGAAACTGTTCGGCTTCGTCGGCCTGATCGTCGGTCCGGTATCGCTCGTCGTTTTATCCGCCTTTTACCGCGCCCGAATTTTTCACGATATCGCTTCATACATAAAAAAAGGCTCGGCTTCCGAATAACGAATGCCGGGCCTTTCTTCCGTTTCTTTTATCTGCGGAAAAAAAATGTGAAACCGCCTCTGCCGATTTGCCTTTGAATGAGCGCCAGCAGAGCGACCTTGAACATGGGACGAGTCCATGGAAATACGAGCAGGAAACCGACAATGTCGGTTAAAAATCCCGGCGTAATCAGCAAAACTCCGCCGATGAACAGGCAAATCCCGTCCAGCAGCGACTGTGCGGGCAAATGCCCTCTCGACAGCTCGTAGCGGGCGTAATCCCATACTTTGCGGCCTTCGCGTCTTGTAATATACACCCCGATTATGCCGCTGAGCACAATCAGAGCGAACGTCGCCCAGCCGCCGATATACCGGCCCAAAGCAATCATCACGGAAATCTCCAGCGCCGGCACGATGATGAACACAGCAAGAAGCAGACGGTACATTCGCTCATCTCCTAACCGTAATGAAAATTTAACCGCTTTGCATTAAGCTTTCCCCGCAAGCAGCCGCCATATTTCCGGCGCTTCCTTATCTATACGCACCGGCTTCCATGAAGGATTCACCCAGACGTGGCGGGTGGCCCCGCTAACGAGCAAATCGCCGACAGGCACAAGCCCGGAATCCTGCTGTCCGGTGTCCCCCCGGCTCTCCTCGTCCCAGCGGCGGATTTCGTAGGCAAATTCCATGCGCACGCCGCTGTAGCTCGAGAGCCGCGTGTAGATACCTACCCGGTCGTCATACCGGGCAGGCTGTTTGAACTTCACTTCCGCCTCGACTAGCGGCAGCAGCAGCCCTTTGTCCTCGATGCTGCGGTAGGAAAGTCCGATCTCCCTGATCCATTCGGTTCGGCCGATTTCGAACCAGGTCAAATAATTCGCATGATAGACGACACCCATCTGATCCGTTTCGGCATAGCGGACCCGCTGCTCGTGGCGGTACCACCGGTCTTTGCTCATACTGCTTCCCTCCCTGGCGTTTACAAAAGAAGGCTGACCCTTCAGCAGCTAAAGCCGCTTGCGGGACAGCCTCTTGCTGTCTGAATCTGACTACAGAACTTTCGCTTGTCCGGAGTAGATAACGCCAACTTCCGGATAGATGGAAACTTCTGTTCCGTCTTTCATAATTTCCAGCGCACGTTCGACGCCGACGATGACCGGAATGCCAAGGCTGAGCGCGACAACCGCAGCATGGGACGTAATGCCGCCCACTTCGGTAATGAGTGCGGCTGCTTTTTGCACGGCAGGCATGTACTCTTTGTCCGTCGAAACCGTCACGAGCACGGCGCCGTCCGTCATTTTGGTATTCGCTTCTTCCGGAGTGCGGGCGGTTACGACACGGCCTGTCGCAATTTGCGTTCCGATCCCGGTACCTTTGGCAATCATCTCGCCTACTTGATGAACTTTGATCAGGTTTGTCGTTCCGGAGCGGCCTACAGGCACGCCTGCAGTAATGACAACGAGATCGCCGAGGCTGACGATTCCTGTTTTGATGCTGCTTTCAACAGCCAGGTTGAACAGCTCGTCCGTCGTTTTCGCTTCTACGCCTTGCACCGGGATGACTCCCCATATGAGGGACAGACGGCGGATCACTTGCTCGTTAGGCGTTACGGCAATAATCGGCGCTTTCGGGCGATATTTGGATACCATTCTCGCCGTATAGCCGCTTTCCGTTGCAGTCAGGATCGCTTTCGCGCCCAATTCCAGCGCCGAGTTGGCGACAGCCTGGCTGATCGCTTCCGTCACAGTCGTTTGCTGCGCTTGCGCTTGACGAAGGAAAATTTCTTTATATTCAAGAGCCGCTTCCGCGCGCTCTGCAATGCGGGCCATCGTCAGCACGGATTCTACCGGATATTTTCCCGCCGCCGTTTCCCCGGACAGCATGACCGCATCCGTTCCGTCGAACACCGCGTTCGCCACGTCGCTTGCTTCCGCGCGTGTCGGGCGGGGATTGCGCTGCATGGAATCGAGCATCATCGTAGCCGTGATGACAGGCTTGCCTACGATGTTACATTTTTTGATCATTTGCTTTTGAACGACAGGCACATCTTCAGCCGGAATTTCCACGCCAAGATCGCCGCGGGCTACCATCAGGCCGTCGGAAACTTCCAAAATTTCGTCCAGATTCTCGACGCCTTCCTGGTTCTCGATTTTACTGATGATTTGGATGTGAGTCGCATTGTGTCTTTCGAGCAGCTCGCGAATTTCCATCACGTCGCCGGCTTTGCGGACGAACGAAGCGGCAATAAAGTCTACGCCCTGCTCGATGCCGAAAACGATGTCGTTGGCATCTTTTTCCGTAATGCCGGGAAGGCTGATTTTCACGCCGGGCACGTTCACGCCTTTTTTGCTTTTAATCGTTCCGCCGTTGACGATTCGGCACTCGATTTCCGTACCGCGCACATCAACGACCGTCAGGCCGATCAGTCCGTCATCGATGAGGATCGTGGAGCCTACTTTTACGTCGCGGGGCAAGTTTTCATAAGTAACGGAAATGCGGTCCGCATCGCCCAAAATTTCCTCTGTCGTCAAAATGATGTGCTTGTCCTGAACAAGCTCAATCGGCTCTTCCTTCAATTTGCCCGTACGAATTTCCGGGCCTTTCGTGTCGAGCAAAATCGCAACCGTTTTACCTGTTTCCTGGCACGCCTTGCGAATGTTGCGGATACGGCCGCCGTGCTCCTCAAAGTCTCCGTGGGAGAAGTTAAGACGGGCAACGTTCATGCCCGCTTCCATCAGCTTTTTCAAATTTTCCAAAGATTCGCTGGCCGGTCCGATGGTACATACAATTTTCGTTTTACGCATGGTTTCCCTCCTGAGTGAATGTGAACCGCCCGATTTCTCTAAATTTGCGGTAACGGTCCTCGATAAGCTCCTGCTCCGACATGCCTAGCATGGGCTGAAGATGTTCCCAGACAGCGGATTTGATAAATTCGGCTTGCGCTGCCGGGTCCCTGTGAGCACCGCCCCTGGGCTCCGGGATGATGCCGTCGATCACGTTTTGTTCCATAATGTGGTCGGCGGTAATTTTCATCGCTTCGGCTGCATGCAGCGATTTCGAAGCGTCTTTATATAAGATGGAGGCTGCCCCTTCGGGACTGATCACCGAATAGATGGCATTTTCCAACATCAACACTTTGTTGCCCACTCCAAGCGCAAGCGCGCCGCCGCTGCCGCCTTCTCCGATAACGACGCAAACGATCGGCACGCGGAAAGAGGCCATTTCCAGCAAATTTCTGGCAATCGCTTCGCCTTGTCCGCGCTCTTCGGCCGCATTGCCGGGGAAAGCGCCTTTCGTATCGATAAACGTAACGATCGGACGCTTGAACTTGTTCGCCTGGCGCATCAGACGCAGCGCCTTGCGGAAGCCCTCCGGATGCGGGCACCCGAAGTTGCGGGCGATATTGTCTTTGGTATCCTTGCCTTTCTGGTGGCCGACGACGGTCACCGGAACGCCGTTCAGCTTGGCCAGGCCGCCGACGATCGCCAAATCGTCGCCGTACAGTCTGTCCCCGTGAAGCTCGATAAAATCCGTAAATATAGCCTGAATATAATCAATCGTCGTCGGTCTTTGCGGATGGCGGGCAAACTGCATTTTTTCCGCGGACGACATATTCGCGTACAGTTCTTCTTCCAATTGAACGTACCGCTCTTCCAGACGGCGGATTTCATCCGTAAAATCGATTTGTTTCTCGGTGCCGAACTGGCGAAGCTCCGCAATCTTGCTCTTAAGCTCCGAGAGCGGCTTTTCAAACGGCAACTCATTCGCCATCGCTTGCTTCCCCTTTCGTTCCATGCATGTCCAGCAGTTTGATAAGCGTAGGCCTCATATCTTTGCGGCTGACGACCTTATCGAGCTGCCCATGCTCCAGGTTGAATTCCGATGTCTGGAAGTTGTCGGGCAGCTTCTGCTTAATCGTTTGCTCGATGACTCGTCGTCCGGTAAACCCGAACGACGTGGCGGGCTCTGCGATAATAAAGTCGCCCAGCATGGCAAAGCTGGCGGACACGCCGCCAAAAGTCGGGTCGGTAATAACCGAGATGTACAGCCCGCCCTCTTCGCCCAGCTTGGCGAGCGCAGCGCTCGTTTTGGCCATTTGCATCAAGCTGAGGATGCTTTCCTGCATACGGGCTCCGCCGGAGGTCGAATAAATAATGAGCGGCCACTTCTTCTCCATCGCCGCTTCCACTGCCCGGGTAATTTTCTCGCCCACGACGGACCCCAGCGAGCCGCCCATAAAATCAAAGCTCATCACGGCAATGACAACGGGAAAGCCGCCGATCGTCCCTTCGCCCGTTACGATGGCGTCCTGCAAATTCGTCGCGTTTCTCGCTTTATCCAATTTTTCCATATAGTCAGGAAACTGTAAAGGATCCTCGGAAACCATGCCGTTGTCGTATTCGAGTATCCGGCCTTCGTCGAGCGTCATCTGGATGCGCTCCATCGCGTTTAACCGATAATGATAGCCGCAAGCCGTACATACCTTCAAGTTTTTTTCCAGCTCTTTGCTCGTCTGAATCGTACCGCACTGCGGACATTTATTCATTAAACCTTCGGGGATATCCCGTTTTGTTTTCTCGGAAGGAATCGTCGCATACTTTCGTTTTTGAAAAAGATCCTTTAGCACTGTTCCACCTCTACTTGGCTTTTATCGTAAATCCTTGACAAGCCACGTCAACTTGCAGCATCGCCTGTGAGTATGTCCGACGGAGTTGCTTTTGTGCATAATCAATGAATAATGACTGCATACACACCGCTCGCGCTGCATAAAATCCGTTATTTTGCATGCATCTACTTTCTCCTGAGTTATTCGGACAGACTCCTATCTATGTAAAATCGAGTTCAGCACTTCTTGCACTTCCTCCAGTTCTCCCTCGGGAACGAGAATTTCGAACTGATTTTTGGACAGGCTGATGCCGCGTACCTGAACGAGAAAGCCTTCCTCTGACAATCTCAACTTGATACGGTCTGCGATTTTCGCGGTAGGAGCTATGTAAATCACCGTCCACATGCAAAAAAAACCTCCTATAAATGCTCGAGTTTAAAAAGCGGGCTGCCAGACTTTTTAAACAATCTCTATGAGACATGCTAAAATAGTCAGCTTTCGGTTCCGAGAAGGTGACTATTTGGCTCCCTCTATTAAGCATAGGCATACATAATGGAATAATGATATCATAATTACTCTTTTTCCCGCAACAAAGCAGTTTTGCCAATAGGTGCCGGAATGCTCCCCTTGGAGTCTGTCCGATGTACCGCGTAGAAGGTAAATGCATGCAAAATGACAGTAATTATGCAGCGTGAGCGGCAGTAAATGCAGTCATTATTCAGTTTGGTATGCACAAAAGCAACTCCGTCGGACAGGCTCCTTGCCGCTAGTCCAGATCGAGTTTGGCGCCGTAGTTCGGCGCATTCTCGTTTTGATGGGCTATTCTGGCCGATGCCGCGGCCGCCAGTCCGCATATCAGATCGTCGAGAAAAACATGCACCGCCGCCTTGTTGTCGTTCAGCTTTTTGATAATCCCGATTTTTTCCTTATCCAAATAGCCGAAGCTCGTAAGCCCGATCATCCCGTATACGTGAACGATGCCAAGAGCCAGCGTTTCGTCTACGCCGTATAAAGGCTCGTCGGCTTCGAGAATCGACTGCAAGGGCTCGGGCAGCAGCTTCTTCTCGGCCAGCGAGTCGAGCGCAATGCCGGTAAACAGCGTATACTGCACCTCCCGCTTGTTCAGAACGGTCAGCACGCTTTCAGTGCAATCCTCCAGGGTCAGCCGGCTGTTATAAGGCTTTTGCAGCTTCAACACAATTTCGGCGATTTGTTCTATCGCAACGCCGCGCTTTTGCAGCAGCTGTATCATAAATTGTTCGGTCATAACATTCTCCCTCCGGTCCCGCAAATTGAACAGAAGCTTCGAAGCCGATTCCGCGTATGTTGGCCTGGGCTGTCACAAAAACGCCCAACAATATACACGAAAGCTTCGAAGCTTGGAAAAAGCCGGGTTCCTATTTATATGCGGAGGAAGGGACCATTATTTCACTCTGACGGAATCTTTGCCCATAATCGTCTCGATCATGCGGAACAGCTCCGGGGATGGCTTCACCCGGTACTGCTCGCTCAGTGCGAGAAGCCGACCGCCGCGTTCGTAGAACAGCGCTACGGCGAGCGGGCCCGTGTGCAGCTTCAGCAGCGTCTTCAACTGCAGCAGCTTGTCCGGCTGCTCGCAGTCAGCCGCGATCTTGACGTACACCCGCTGCTCCTTCGGTGCAGCGGTAGCGGCGCTGCCGCCCCCGGCCTGCCGCGGGGCGGCGTTCCCCCGCGCAGGCTGCGCCGCTGCGCGGTCGGCCGGGCGGCCCGGTCTGGCCGGGGCCGCCTTGCCTGCGGCAGCCGCGCGTGCGGGCTGCCGGCGAAGCCGCTGGACGGCCGCAGGGTCGTCCAGCGCGGCAAGCTGCTCCGCGAGCAGCTTGGGCGGGTCCTCGTCCTGCAGCTGCAGCTTCGCCCGGACGAGGACGAGCTGCCCTTTCTGGACGAGCGGAGCCGCCGTTTTCCAGGTCTCGGGGAACAAGACGACCTCGACCTTATCGATGCGATCCTCCAGCTCCATAAACGCCATCGGCTGGCCTTTCTTCGTGACGATCGTCTTGTTCGTCAAAATCATGCCCGCTACGACAACTTCGCTGTTGTCGGGCAGCTCATGCAGCTCGTGCAGCTTGTCCGCCTCAAGCTCCTCCAGCGTTCCGGCATACGCGTCGAGTGGATGGCCGGAAATGTACATGCCGAGCAGCTCGCGCTCGAACTCCAGCTGCCTGCTTCGCGGCATCGGCGGGATATCCGGCAGCTCGACCTCCCAGTTCGGCTCCTCCACGAAGCCGAACAGGTGCAGCTGCAGATCGTCCCGTTCTTTGCGCCATTTGGTCGCGGAAACGATCGTTTCGTCGAGAACCGCCAGCAGCTGCGCGCGATGGCCGCCGAGCGTGTCGAACGCGCCGCCTTGAATAAGCGATTCGATAACCCGCTTGTTGCAGACGCGAAGGTCGACACGCCGGCAAAAATCGAGCAGGCTCTCGAACGGCGACTGCTTCCGTTCGCTGAGAATCGCCTCGATCGCCTGGGTGCCGACGTTTTTGATGGCGGCGAGGCCGAAGCGGATCGCGCCCTGCCGGTCCGGCGTAAACACCGTGCCGCTGCCGTTCACATCCGGGGGAAGCACAGCCAGCTTCATCCGCCTGCAAGCATCGACATATTCCGCGACTTTGCGGTGATTGCCCATGACGGCCGTCAGCATTGAGGCCATAAAATGCATCGGATAATGAGCCCGCAAATACGCCGTCTGGAAAGCCAGAACCCCGTAAGCCGTCGCATGGGCGCGGGGAAAGCCGTAATCGGCGAAGCGGACGATCATGTCGTACACGCGGTTCGCATCCTCGGAGCTAAAGCCCTGCTCCGTGCTCCCGGCGACGAAATGCGCCCGCTGCTCGTCAAGCACCTCGCGTTTTTTCTTCGAAACCGCCCTGCGCAGCAAGTCCGCTTCGCCAAGGCTGAAGCCGGCCATCGAGGATGCGATTTGCATAATTTGCTCCTGGTAAACGATGATGCCGTAAGTATCGCTAAGAATCGGCTCCAGCGACGGATGCGGATATTCGACTTCCGTCCGCCCGTGCTTGCTGTCAATATATTTAGGAATAAATTCCATCGGACCCGGCCGGTACAGCGCCACGACGGAAATCATATCTTCGAATACAGAAGGCTTCAATTCCTTCAGCACGCGTCTGACGCCGGCGGACTCCATCTGAAAGACCCCGGTCGTCTCTCCTTTGCCGAGCATTTCATACGTAAACTCATCGTGATCCATGTCCAGCTTTGTCAAATCGATGCGCACACCTTCCAGCTCCTCGACCCAATTCAGCGTCCGCTCAATGATCGACAAAGTGCGCAAGCCGAGGAAGTCCATTTTCAACAGACCGATCGATTCCAGGTGCTCCATCGTATACTGGGTCAGAGCCGTCCCGCCCGTTCCCTCCTGCAGAGGGACATAGTCCGTTAACGGCTCTCTGGAGATGACGACGCCCGCCGCATGCGTAGACGCGTGTCTGGGCATACCTTCGACGCGCATCGCCATGTCCAGAAGCTCGGCGGTTTTCGGCTGCTTGGCGGCCAGCGCCTTGAGCTCCGGGCTTGTCTGAAGCGCCTCGGAGAGCGTCATGCCGAGCTGGTGCGGGATCATCTTGGCAGCGCGGTCCACCTCGCCGTAAGGCAGGTTCAGCACCCTGCCGACATCCCTGACCGCCGCTTTCGCAGCCATCGTGCCGAACGTAATAATTTGCGCCACATGCTCATGCCCGTATTTGGCGGCGACATAATCGATGACTTCGTCGCGCCGCTCGTCGCTGAAATCGATGTCGATATCCGGCATCGTGATCCGCTCCGGATTCAGGAACCGTTCGAACAACAGCTTGTACTGAAGCGGATCCACATTCGTAATCCCCAGCGCGTAAGCGACGAGGCTGCCTGCGGAGGAACCCCTTCCGGGCCCGGTCATGATGCCCTTCTCATGGGCAAAACGGATGAAATCCCAAACGATCAAAAAATAGTCGGAGAAGCCCATACTCTCGATGACGCCAAGTTCATAGACCAGCCGTTCCTTCGCCTGCCTGTTCAAAGCGGAATCCGGCGCATGCCAGTCCGGCTTGGCCCCGTAGCGCTTCTCCAGACCCTGCAGGCAAAGCTCCTTGACATAATCGCCGGCCGTCATGCCTTCCGGGATCGGGCGGAATTTGGGCAAAATCGAATGGCCGAACTCCAACTCAAGCTCGCACCGTTCAGCCACCCTTGCCGTGTTCTCTACCGCTTCGGGAACGTGCGCAAACAGGCTCGCCATTTGCTCGCCGCTTTTCAGATACATCTGGCTCGTTCCCATGCGCAAGCGGTCCGGATCTTCGACCGTCTTGCCCGTCCCGATGCAGATCAAAATATCCTGTACGACATGATCGGGCTCCCGCACGTAATGCACATCGTTCGTGGCGATAAGCGGAATGCCGGTTTCACGGCTCAGCTCAATCATGGACTGCATCACTTTCTTTTGCTCGACCATCCCGTGATCCTGAATTTCCAAAAAGAAGTCGTCTCCAAAAATGTGCCTGTATCTTTCCGCCGCCTGGCGGGCCTCCTCCTTGCGGTCGTGCAGCAAATGCTGGGATACTTCACTGCCGAGGCACGAGCTTAAACAAACGAGCCCCTCCGAATGCCGCGCAAGGTGTTCCAAATCGATCCGCGGTTTATAGTGAAAGCCCTGCAAATGGCCGATCGAGCAGAGCTTCATCAAATTTTGATAGCCTTTCATGTTCTTGGCCAGCAGAATCAAATGATAGATCGGTTGTTCCTGCCTCGTGCCCTTATCCCGGATCGAACCGGCCGTAAAATAAGCCTCGCAGCCGATAATCGGCTTGATCCCATGCTGCCTGCATGCCTTGTAAAAAGCGATGGCGCCGTACATGACGCCGTGGTCCGTTAAGGCCAGAGAGGTCATGCCAAGAGCCGCCGCCTGCTTGACAAGGTCTTCCATACGCGCAGCGCCGTCCAACAAGCTGTATTCACTATGCACATGCAGATGTACGAATGTACCCACTCTCTTCCCTCCCAACCGCTGCAATCCGGTTTCGCGGGCAATGTCCCGCGCAATATTTTATATCCATTTTATCATATTATGGCCATGCCTTCCCATACATTGGTACAAAGGAGCTTGTCAAGCCGGAAGGGAAGCGATAATGCATGTACAGCTTTTGGGCCAATATAATCGTATATTTTTGCATTTCATTCGGGGTCGTGTTCGGCGGCAGCATGCTGAGCGGAATTGCCGCCGTGCTGACGATGCAGTCCCCCACCGAAAAAATGATGACCATTTCGGAAAACATTAAAATCTGGGCGATGGTCGCAGCCGTCGGAGGCACAATCGACCCGATTCGCTATATTGAAAGCCATGTGGCCGAAGGGCACCTGAACCCCGCCATCAAGCAGATTGTCCTGATCGTAGTCGCCTTTGTGGGCGCGCAGATGGGCACTTCCCTGGTCCAGATGATCTGCAAAGGAGGCAACCAGTCTTGAGGGTTCCTCCGTTTGCCCGTTATCAGCGCCTGCTGGCGAGCTTCGGACTGCTGGTGGCCGGAGCTATTATCGGCAGCGCCGTGTACATGAGCATCCATCAGCATACGTACAGCCAGCTCTATGTGCAGATGCGCAAATACATGGAAGAGAACACGGAATTGAAGGGCGATATCGAAGACCTGATCAAAACCCGCAACAAGCAGGCGCTCATCAACGCCGTGCACGTCTATCTGGTGCAAAAAAGCCAGGACGAGCCGATCAGCGAAGATATTCAGCAGGAAATCGAAAGCGGCGTAAAAAACGAGCTCAAACTTGTAATCGGGCAAAAAACCGCCTATGTGCGCGATGTCAGACCACTCTATGAAAAGCTCATCACGCAAAAAATTTACGTGCTGCACGATAAAAAGTATGCGGTTGAAGTCAAATCCATCGTCTTGATTCAAACCGAGCTCAGCATCTGGATAACGGCCGAAGAAAAACGCACATGAAAGATGATGCGGGCCGTCCGGGCGGAGTCTCGGATCTCGCCGGCGGAACCGGATTGCAATTTCCGGCGAAAATCGCTACAGTAAAAGGAAAAATCACCCGCATAAAGGACGGTTTCGGCTCATGCTTTGGATTCAAACTGTATCATTCGCGCTCATTGTCGCCACACTCGTCAGTTCGGTCTATTTCAGCATCCGCTCTCGGCGCGCTACCGACGCTCGCCAGAGAGGCTTGTATGCGGCCCGCATGAACATCTCGATGGGGCTCATGCTGGCTGTCATTGCCGTCACGCAGCTGTTCTTCTTCCAGGATTCGTCGCTGCGCCGCATATTCGGCACGGTCTGCCTGCTGCTCGGCCTGTTCAATCTGTTTGCCGGCATTCGCAACCACGGGCATTTCGACCGGTTGAACCGCTAGGATTTTGCCCGGCGGAGCTGCTTTGGCGTCTGGGAACCCGGCGGGCGGAGTTCACCCGCCAGACGCCTAGGAGTCACTTTTGTGCATACCGGGTGAATCATGACTGCATATATACCTTCTACGCGGTTCACCCGCCTAGATCACCTGCGCCGTCAGCATCGCCTTGGAGACGAGAGCGCCGGCATGGTAAATCTCGACATCGATTTTGCCGAATTTGCGGCTCACCTCGATAATGGTGGGCCGTATTTCTATTTTGCTGTCAATCTGCACAGGCTTCAAAAAGTAAGTGGACATATTGTCCATAACGAGATCGCCTTTTTTATGCTCCTGCACGATCCGGTAAGCGGCCTGCGTCATCAAAGTGGTCAGCACACCTTCCGAAACCGTTCCGAGATGATTCGTCATCTGCGGGGTGATGATCCCGTGAAATTGGAGCGAGCCTGCCTCATCCCTTACCTCTTCCAGCCCCGACCAAATCAATTCCTCGAACGTTTCGCCGTTCTGCGGCTGCTTCTGAATGTACTGCATCGCTTTCAGCACGTCGCTGCGGTTCAGAACGCCCAAAATTTTGCGGTTCGCATCCACGACGGGCAGCAGCTCGATGCCTTCCCAAACCATCATATGGGCGGCGGAGGCGACCGACGTATGCGGTGTAACCGTTAGCGGGCTGCGCGTCATCAGCTTGTCCACGGTCTGTATCGGGCCTGCGCCGACCATATCCTTGGAAGTCACGACGCCGATAATCCGGTTCCACTCGTCGACGACGGGAAACCGGCTGTGCCCGGTTTCTTCGGAAAGGCGCTGCCAATCCTTGAGCATACTGTTCGCTTTCAAAGCGAACACCGCTGCGCCGGAAGCCAGCATGTCCTCGACGAGCATGATCTTTTTCTTGATCAGGCGGTCATAGATCGCCCTGTTGATCATCGAAGCGACCGTAAACGTATCGTAGGTGCTTGAAATAATCGGCAGCTCCAATTCGTCGGCCAGCGCCTTAACTTCCGCGCTCGTGTCGAAGCCGCCCGTAATGAGCACGCCCGCGCCCTGCTCCAACGCGCATATGTGCGCGCCGTTGCGGTTGCCGACGATCAGCAGGCTGCCCGCCTCGATATAGCGCATCATGGCGTCCTGCTCCATCGCGCCGATGACGAATTTGTGCAGCGTCTTATGCAGCCCCCTGGAACCGCCGAGCACCTGGCCGTCAACCATATTGACCACCTCGGCGAACGTCAGCTTGTCAATGTTCTGCCGCAGCTTTTTCTCCACGCGCACCGTGCCGATCCGTTCTTTTGTGCTCACGAGCCCCTGGTTCTCCGCTTCCTTGATGGCGCGGTATGCCGTGCCTTCGCTGACCTCCATGTTTTTGGCGATTTTCCGCACGGAAATGCGGGTGCCGAGATTGAGGCTTTCGATATGCCTTAAAATTTGTTCATGCTTGGTCAATGTATCTGCAATATGTGTATCCATCTGTTACACCTCATTTATTCAATACTGTAGCAATCTGTATCATTATTATAGTAGTTCTACACATAGAGAACAATGAGTGAATTTATTTTACCACACATATGTTCGCATTGGAAGACGCACTCGGACATTGTTCCGCTGCATCGTCCTCAGTGTGGGTAAGAATCGGGCAGACTGACGCCTTGGCCCGGCCGCCAAAGTGGCGAAATCGTTCAATATACGCCCGTAAACGGCGTGAAATCTGAAAGACTCTCATGACGCCGTGGACGTCACCTACAGAATGAAATTAACCGGACCTGCTGCAGCAGTTTCCGGCTTTATAAGCGTAACCGTTGGAAAATCTGCACATTATTTATTTTCGTATAAAGTGAATGCTGTGGAGAAAACGTACATTGGAGAGGCGCATCTTCATTAACTCACAGGAAGCTTGCAAAGTGACGGGTTACCGCACTTCCCCACCCAACCCCTCGCCTCTCCAGCACAGGTTGCGGAGTTGAAGTGGAGGGACAAGGCGGCTTGGCAAGAGAAAAACCTGCGATTATCAGGCTGCCCAAGCAAGTCGCGACACTCTGTGAGGGCTAGGAGTCTGTCCGATGAACCACGTAGAAGGTATATACAAAATGACAGTAATTATATAGCGTGAGCGGCAATATATGCAGCCATGATTCACCCGATATGCACAAAAGTAACTCCGTCGGACAGACTCCTAGTGAAACGAGTATGGCTTTTGGGGGACAACCGCTTTTTCTGGGCACGTGCCTCTATCGGTGTAGGTCGTGGAGCCGCACGACTGGGTAGAAATCAGCTTGCTAGGGAAAAAACCTGCGAAAGTGCAGGCTTTTCTTCCGAAATTAGCTTGTTTTGGCGAAAAGCCTGCAAAAGTGCAGGAATTTTCGCTGAAAGTGAATATGAGCCTATGTGTTTGGTGAAAAGCCTGCACTTTTGCAGGAATTGTTCGTGGACAGCTGATCAAGGACGCAAATTCATGTATTTTTGCAGGTTTTCTTTGTACAGGCGAGCAGATTATGGTCATCTCCTCGAACGTGGAGGTTTTTCAAAGCCTGGAAGATGCAGGTTTCTTCCGTAAACACGGTTCATTTTGGCGAAAAGCCTGCTATTGTGCAGGAATATTTCGTTGGCAGCGCATCCATTGAGCAAAAACTGTACTTTTGCAGGTTTTCTTCGCAACCGGCTCCGGCGTGCGGGTTTCTCCACAGTCTGAAACGTGCAGGCATTCCGCGCGCAAATCGCCGCCAACGACGCGACACGACGCGTTCGCCCTGGGCACGCTGCGGCAGCCCAAACAAAGAAAAAAAGGAAACCCCCCAGCACTGCGGGCATTTCCCTTTTACGCTCGTGATGATCACTTGCGGATTTGCAAAATTTTTCTCCGGCCCTGCAGCGCTTGCTCCAACTGCCATCTCTTCATCTTCTTGATCCGATTCAGTTCCCTGCGCTTCTCTTCGTCAACGCCGAGAAGCTGGTGCAGATGCGCCGCTACGACCAGCAGCGCCATGCAAATCCATATGATGCTGAAAATGCCCTGCAATGACAAGATTTCCGTCAATTCCAACCGGGGAACTGAATAAAACAGCATCCCCAGCGCCGCGCTCATGTAAATGACATTTTTTAACCCTTTCACGTGGCTGCACTCCTTTCGCTCCGACAGAACTCGTTATTCCTGCTGCATAGTTCCATTGTATGAGACAAGTTCCTCGTTTATGAGAACAATCTCATGCCGTAGCTAAGGATCATTCGATTTCGAAGCCTTGCGAGCTCAGAAAAGCTTTCATATGCTTGCGCGGGCGGAGCGCTTTGATGGCCATCTCCTTGGACCATACCGTGTCCGTTTTGCCGCCGGTGCGCTCCGCCATGTACGCGCGGATCGCCTCGTCGTAAGCGTCGATGGCGGCGGGGTAGCGCTCTTCCGTATACCGGTTCTCGTGGTATACGGCTTCGAGCGGGAGCCGCGGGCGCAGCAGCGGCTCTTGGTCCGGCATGCCGATGCACATGCCGAAAACCGGGTACACCAGCTGCGGCAGCTGCAGCAGCTGGGACACTTCGGCGGGCTGGTTGCGCAGCCCGCCGATGTAGACGACGCCGAGGCCGAGCGACTCGGCGGCGATGGCTGCATTTTGCGCAGCCAATGCAGCATCGACCGTGGCAACGAGGAAGTTTTCCGCGTTGCCGGTGACGGGCGCGTCCGTATGGCGGCGGACCGCCTGCTCGAAGCGGTGCAGATCCGCGCACCACACGAGAAACAGCGGGCACTCGCTAACATAAGCCTGGTTGCCCGCCAGCTCGGCAAGCTGCCGCTTCAGCCCGGCGTCCGTAACGCCGATGACGCTGTAAGCCTGCATGTTGCTCGAAGTCGAAGCGGCCTGGGCCGCGGCGAGAATCGCGCTTAGCTGCTCGGGTGTGACCGGAGCATCCGTAAATTTGCGGATAGAGCGGTGCTTTTGCAAAAGAGAGATCGTTTCGTTCATGGATCATGCCTTCCTTTCTGGTTCAAATCCTCCCCGGAAAACTTATACTTTCTATAATATCAAAAAAGAGGGGGTTAATTGCAGCCCCCTCTTAATCTTTATTACTTGTCGATCAGTTTCGTAACTTTAAGCAGTCTTTCGAGCAAAGCGGCAGTTTCCGCGCGCGTCAGCTCCGCTTTCGGTTTCAGCAGCTGATTGTCCCTTCCTTGCAGGATGCCGGCCTTGATCAGTTGAGCTGCCGACTCCCGGGCATATCCGGAGATTTTGTCCGAGTCGCCGTAAGGAGCCAGAATCTGATTGATTTCCGATTCGCTCAGCGCTTTTTGCGGCTGGACCAGATGAAGCGAGCGGGCGATCATGGCAATGCCTTGCTCTCTCGTGATCAGCGCGCTGCCGTGGAACGCACCGTCTTCAAAACCTTCAATAATGCCAAATTCGCTGGCAATCGTTACGGCATCGTGGTACCAATTCGACCTTGCAACATCGCTATACGGAGCGTTAGCTACTCCTTGGCGCATTAAGCCAAGTCCGCTTGCCACAATCGTAGCAAATTCCGAACGCTCGATACTGCGGTCCGGGGAGAAGGTATTGTTGCCTGTACCTTCAAGCTGCAGTCTGGCTGCAATATTGTTGATACTCTCCTTAGCCCAGTGGTTCTTCACATCATCGAAATTTTGCGGATTCCAGATGACCGAGTAGCTGCCCTGGCTGCGCAGGTCGTTGATCAGTGCAAAGTAACGGTTGTTGATTTTTGTTACAACTGTCGGCACATGGAATACCGTGCCATCCGGGTTGACAACAACACCCGTCGTAATTTTGTTCGGATCAATACCTTCAGGCAATGCGATATAGCGTGGCGCATAGCTCGTCAGTTGATCCGGTTTGACGGATTGGCCTTGGTACGTGAAGCTGAGCGACAGATCGACCGGATTGACAAGCAGGTCGTAGCCGCCTTTGGCCGCGTGATCTTTTGCCGCAGCTTTCAATGCGTCAGACGAGCTCTTGATGTTAATATCGACGGCAATATCGCCAAGCGGGGCGCCGCTCCATTGTTTTGTGACCGAACTCAAATCCAGTTGTTTGCTTGGAATCGGATAAATGGCAAGCAGGTTCTCGATGTTCAGCGTCGAGCCGGTATCGGACAACTGCTTCAAGGTTGCCGCAGTCAAACCTGTAACCTTGATGCTGCCGTCGCCTGGCACAATTACATTCAATTTCTGTCCGTTGCCTTTGGAGAGATAATCCGATAATTTATCTTTGTCAATCGCAACGGTCGTAACGTTGTCTGCCGTAGTGCTTGTAGCGAAGCTGCTGTCCGTACCGTTCACGGTTGTTTTCACACCCGATGCCGGAGTCGGATCTACGGTCGTTCCGCCAGAGCCAGAGCCAGAGCCAGTGCCACTGCCGGAACCGGAGCCTGAGTCGGAACCAGAACCAGAACTATCATTACGTATTACCGTCACGGTATACGTTTGCGTCGTGCCGTCCTGCGCCGTCACAACCACCTTGATCGTATTGCTGCCCACGCTCAGCGGCAGCGAATCGGATGCTGCGCCGCTTGTCAACGTAATCGGACCTTTTACCAAAACGTTTGCGCTGTTGTATACGCTCGCCGTCACCGTTGCATAAACAGAATCATATACTGTCGCCGTCACTGTTGTTTCGTACACGCTGTACGCTACGCTCGACGACGTATAGTTTGTCGTGCCTGCTGCAAACGCTGGGCTTAACGTGCCGCTCGACAGCGTCAAGTTTTTCAAGTCCGCGTTACTGGACATTGTACGAATCTTTATTCCCGCACTGATAGGGGACGCATTCTGAGTCGCTGTCGCTTTCACCCGGGTTACGAACGTATAGTCGGTATTCGGCGTCAATCCGCTGAACGTCGGGCTATCTTGCCAGGTCACGCCGCCGTCTTTACTGTATTCTTGACCGGTGACTGCCTGCAAAGTAATGCTTGTTGCAGTTTTGCTTACTTCTACCGGCGCTGTCGGAGCCGAAATTACCATATCTTTTGTAGCAGTGATGACACTAATGACACCGGAATTATACTCGACAATAACTCCTGGATCTTTATATGTGCTACTACCGTGTATATTAAGTACGGGTAAATAACCTAATGTAGTATTACTGCTGTTTAGCACAAGTGTAATATGGTCATAGGATCCATTAGGCACAATATTACTCGATGAGTCAAGACCTGTTGGCTGACCGTTTGATACATACCTTGTCTCGCTATAACTGGAAGTGTTCCAATTAGGTGCTGTAGTTTTAGTAGCGCCTATAAAGCTTATAAAGTACCAGCTTCCTTGCCAGAAACTCTTAAATTCTTTAAACATACTGGCAATCGCTAACATTTCTCCAGGATTATTTGCTGATGGCTCTACAAGATGTCCGTTATTGTTCGTTGCAATATTCACAGCATCGTAAAAAGTCATGGTACTCTGTCTTGCCACATATACAAAATAACGTCCGTTGTAGGTGCGCACAGATGTTTTTCCATCGGCCAATGGTGCCCCTGGCGTTACATTGACTGTGACACTTTGGGTTTGCCCTGAAACTTGAGTAAATGTCATATTTCGAATCACAGATTGAATGTCTTCATAAGTAGCAGCGCCTGAAAAATTGAACACTCTATTTGTAGGTGTAGATATGTCAGTACTAACGTTGATAATTTTTATACCATTAGTCATCTCGGTAATACTGCCTGGCACAGTCCCAACAGCAATTGAGCCATTATTTACCGCCACAGTAAAGTATCCGCCGTGTGTATCAACGACACCTGTGTCTGTAATTGTAGCACTTGGCAGCTGATAGGTTGTTTCGGTTACGCTAACAGGATTACCAAGATCAAGTGTTGGTGTTGCCTTTGCATTTGCTTCTAACGGATGAAAAGGGATCATCGTCAATACCATAACGATTGCCATTAGAAAAGATAACATTCTTCGATTTTTTAATTTCATCTTCCGTTCATACCTGCTTACGAAAGCATATAGAAATTCCATATTTGCAGATTTCTTTCTGTTAAGCAGGTTTCCTCCCTTCCACTTAACAAATTTGTAAACCACTTCTAACTCAAGCGCCTCTGCTCTCATTTGAGTTATCTTGCTTCTTACGTCGGCAATCCGGTATGAATGTTGTACTCAGCATGCAGTAAAACGATCGTTCTTAATCTATTCCGCTCTTATATCCGTTCACCACCTGTCCGAATAGGGAGCCAAAGTCACCTCGCTCCTCCTATTTCGATAAAAACCATATTATTTCGACAGATTCGATCGTAGCATAAGGAACTATACAGAATCTTTACAAGCAGGACCTTATCCATGTAAAAAAAAGGAGTGCCTCTGCCGATGCAGTGTACACTCCCTTTTTATTCATTTTATGTTCAGTGCTTTTCTTCCCTTGCGGTATAGGACAGTGATCACCCAGGGGATGGCGATAATAAGCACGAACACAATCAAATTATACAAATTGTACAGGACGATGGATCCCGGCGTGTGAACCTTGTATTTCCAGGCCGACAAAAGCGCGGGATGCATCAGGTAGACGCCGAACGATACGGCTCCGAGCGAAGTCAGGAAGGCCGCCAGACGCGCCGCCGCCTTTTGCATGCGCTGCGCGATCCAGATGAAGCTGACGCCGATTCCTATGCTGTACAGCACCCAGGACGCTTCAAACCACGTATTTTCGATGGCTGCTCCTTTTTGCGCCGCGACAAACAGCATCGCGTAACCGACGCCGCTAAGCAGTGAAAGAGGAAGCACCCAGCCGATATTCCGGTCCAGCCACGCCCGGAAAGCCCCGTAATGAATCCCGATGGCTCCGCCTACCAGGAAAAAGCCGAAATAGGTGATACAAAGCTCAGGCTTATGGCTGATCGTTCCGAACCAGTGATTGTACACATATACTCCGGCCTGGATCAGCAGTCCCCACAGCGCCAGCGTTTTTCGGAACCAGGCGAACTTTCGGGCTGCCCACACGAGCAGCGGGAACAGGACGTAAAACTGCACGATAATTATCATGAAGTAAAGATGGTAGCCCGAATCCGCCCACTTCAGCTGCTCCAAAAATACTTTCAAATCCACCTTGACCGGATGCCCGGGCGTCCACAGCCACGGATTATATATGTAATAAAAAAACGACCATAAAATATACGGGAGAAGAACCTGGCGCACCCTTTTCCAATAAAAAAGAGCCGCCTGCTTTCCGCTCCAATTGTCGATATAAATGTAAAACAGCACGATGCCGCTGATGAAAATAAAAACCGGAACGGCAAAATAGCTGATTTTGTTCAAAAATAAGCCCAACAGTTGGGTGCTGCTTCCCATTAGAGCCGGATCCACCGTACTGTCTGAAGTGACATGGATCAGGACGACAGCGATAATCGCCAGTGCCCTTACGATATCAAGCTCGGTAATTTTTGCTTTTGCCATGTGTCGTTTAAGCCTCGTTTCCTTCTGATTCCCTTTCTACTATAGAGAGTTTCGGAAAACTTGGCAACTTCCCCCGGAATGCCCCTTCTTTCAGGGAGGACCGAGCTCAAATCAGACCAACAAAAAACCGCCCGCCGCCGCGGCAAGCACGACGATCCATGGAGGCGTTTTCCAATAAACGAGCGCTCCGAACAGCAAAACCGTCATGCAAAAATCACCGGTCGAATGCACGGCACTGGTCCAGACCGGATCGTACAAGGCCGCGAGCAAAATGCCTACGACCGCCGCATTCACGCCGAGCAGCGCCTGCTTGACGGAGGCATAATCGCGAATCCGGTTCCAGAACGGCAGCGCTCCTGTGACAAGAAGAAATGCCGGGAGAAAAATAGCGGCGGTTGCAACGGCTGCACCGAGCCAGCCTTTGGCGGCGAAGCCGATGTAAGCCGCAAAAGTAAACAGCGGGCCCGGCACCGCTTGCGCAGCTGCATATCCGGCGATGAACCGCTCATGATCCAGCCATCCGGCCGGCACCGCTTCCCGCTCAAGCAGAGGCAGCACTACGTGCCCGCCGCCGAACACGAGCGAGCCCGAGCGGTACATGCTTTCCGCAAGCGCGAGCCAGTCCGAAGCGTAAAGCATGCGGGCCAGCGGGAGGAGGAGGAATATACCGGCAAAAAGAATCAGAAACCCGGCCGTTTTGGCGCTTGGCCGCGGGTTAACCGCAGCTGCTGTTTCGGCAGCGGGGCCTGACTTAAACAAAAGGAGCCCGCTCACGCCGCCGGCCGCAATGATCGCGATCTGGCTCCACGGCGAGCTCCAGAGCAGAGCTATAACCGCCGCTCCGATGGCCATCGTCGCCCGGCTTTTGTCCGGCGCGAGCGATTTGCCCATCCCCCACACGGCTTGGGCGACGATCGCGACGGCCGCAAGCTTGAGGCCGTGTATCCACGCCGCTCCTTCAAGATTGAATTTGCCGTATGCATAGGCAAAAAGCGCCATAAACAGCGCCGACGGCAAAGTGAAGCCGATCCAGGCGGCGACTGCGCCTGCGAGACCACCGCGCAGCCAGCCGACGCCGATGCCGACCTGACTGCTTGCAGGCCCGGGGAGAAACTGGCACAGCGCAACGAGATCGGCGTATTCATGCTCGTCGAGCCACTTGCGCTTGCGGACGTATTCTTCGCGAAAGTAGCCCAAATGCGCAATGGGCCCGCCGAATGAAGTCAAACCCAACTTGAGGGCAGTCAGCCCTATTTCCCAAACATCATGCAGCCGCAATTTCGGCACCGTCCCTGCTAATCCATATTTTGAAATATCCATATTGTATCACCCGGGACGAAAGGCTGTCTTTTACATATTCTTCACATAGACGACTTGAATGCGGCCCTTGCGGGGCTTAATAGCAATGCGCACGATCGTCAGAATGACAAGCGCTGCGGCAGTAGCGATGTACATGACTTTAACGAGCGGCTGCGAGCTGTCGGTGCCGAGGAAAAGGCCGTGAATCAGCGCGAGAACAAAAATCGGGTACGACAGCAAATGAAATGCAAGCCATATTTTTCTTTTCAGCTTATTCCGCAAATCCGTCGTGAACATGACCACCAGCAGCCCGTACATCGCCAGCGTGCCCAATGCATTCAAAACGGTCGAATGGGCCGAGGCGAACGGAATGAGAATTTCATGCCAATCAAAAGGCATATACGTATCGATGATCAACAGCAGGCCGTGGAGCAGCGCCAGTACGGTGCCTGTTTGATTGGCGGCGGTATGCCACTTCAGAAGCCGGGCTTTGCGCTCTTTCCATTTAGGAAACCCGCAGGCGATTCCAAGCGCCATGCCGATGAACAAAGTAAAGTAAGACAATAGGCCGAATACGCGGATCAACGTCCAGATCGGCAATTGAACAAGGAAATGAATCAATGCTTTCCTCCCCTTTCTTAGGGTACATGATGGATAAAATCCGTTTGTAAATGAAACCAGCGCCCGTGTACGCCAGGGGAGGCCGGTTTCATATGATGAAGCTGCCCTTCTTTGGTATAAAGCAGCGCTTCCAGTCCGTTCGTTTTGCGCCGGAACAGGGGAAGGCCGGCTTCCACTCCCGCAATGCACAGCACCTTGGCCCAAATCTCGCACTCCACCAAATCTTTTCCCACTACCGTAGATTGAACAACGGAGCTTGTGCCGGGAACCATGGTGCGGGGATCGATCAAATGATGCATCCGCCCCCGGTTCGTCGACCAGCTTCTGCGCAAGGAGCTGGATGTCGCGACGGCTCCAGAGTCCAGCTGCAGCAGCACTTCCTGCGTACCTCCGAACGGATGGGCAACGGCGACGACCCACGGATCGCGCTCCGAAGCTTGCCCCCATACTTCCAAATCGCCGCCTGCGTTAATCAGCCCTCTCTTCACATTCCACTCTTGGCGAAGCCAGGCTACCAACTGCTTGACGGACCAACCTTTGACGATGCCGCCCAGATCGATGCGCTGGCCGGGTCCGATTTGAACCGACTGCATGACCGCATTCAAATCGATTGCCGGCTGCGTAGTACTGCCAGGGACTCCGGGTTCAAGACAACGCGTACTCGCCCCCATCGTTTCAAAAGAGTTCGCATACCCGGCTTGGTGAATGGCATCTTTGACGAATATGCTGAAAATGCCCTCGGTCTGTTCCCGGTAATGCTCCGCAAGCTGCAACACTTCCATCATATGGGGTGACGCCATGCAGCGGCTGCCGGCCAATGCGTTGATGCGGGACAGCTCGCTCTTCGGCAAAAAACGGCTGAAGCGCTTTTCCGAGCTGTTGAACCAGGCTTTTACATAATCGGCAAGTACATGGCTGTCGTCTTCGGCATTGATCCCCAGCAGCACCTGGATATCCGTATTCATGGAGCGAAAATTGATAGGCTGGAGCATACGGCTCCTCCCCCTTCCTTGCGCGATGCCGCTCAAGAAGCCTGCGTCCTTGTGTGCGGCTGAATTTGCCCGGACTCGGATCCTGCCGACCCGGTTGACCCGGATCCTGTGCCGCTGTTGTCGCCGCTGCGGCCAAAGTTTGAATTGCCGCCGAACGAGCGGCCGCCGCCGCGCCGTCTGTCCTTCTGGCGGAATTGTTGATTGTCCCCGCCGTTCAATGAGCTGCCGCTGTCCGACAGCAAGGGCGTCTTCGTTGAAGCCGGGGCGGATGCGGCCGCCGCCTGCTGCTGGGCGGATTTGAATTCGGGGCTTGCTTTTACTTCCTGAAACAGGAAAAAACAGAGAAGCACGACGACCGCGCCTATTTGCCATTTCAGCCATTTGGATGCTCTTCTCATAATAAAAGACCCGCAAATGCATGCGCCTTATTTTTCATAGCCATTCATTCCTTTGTCTAGGTAGTGTTTTTGTTTTACGAGACTAATTATGCATGACAAATCTTAGGCAATCCTTAGTGCCCACTGAATGTTTGCTGAAGCCAAAAAACCGCCGCCAAGGTTGTTCACCCTGACAGCGGTTTTTAGTTAAAACTGCATGCATAAGTAGCTGAGCGTTCCGAGATCGTAGCTGCGATGTATGACTTGGGGCTGGCCGCTGCCACTGCCCATCGCGATAAACAATGGAACAAAATGCTCCGCCCGCGGCACAGCGGTGCGCGCATGCGGCGCCAATGCTTCGTATTGAAACAGAGATTTCAAATCGCCCGCCTCGATGGTTCGAATCAACCAATCGTCGAACTCCACCGCCCAAGGCTCAGGCGTTTTTTGCCCCCATTTAATGATCCGCAAATTGTGAACCGTTACGCCGCTGCCGATGACCAGTATATCCTCTTCGCCAAATCCGCGCAGCGCTTCTCCGATTTGGAATTGATGTTCCGGGGAAAGGTAAGGGTTGACCGAAACTTGCACGACCGGAACATCGGCCTCCGGATACATCCGCAGCAAAAGCGTCCAGGAACCGTGATCCAGCCCTCTGACCGTATCCTTGCGCACCGCGATGCCCTGTTTGGTCAATCTTTCTTCGAGCAGGGCGGCGACGGCCGACGATCCTTTGGCCGGATACGTTTGCTCGTACAGCTCGTCGGGGAATCCGCCGAAGTCGTAAATCGTTTCGTACACGTCATCGTGTGAGGAAATCGTTACTGTTTCTTTTTCCCAGTGAGCCGTAAAAATAACGATCGCTTTAGGCTTGTACTTTTTGCCTAGATCGACGAGAAAATCGGTATAAGGCGTTTGCTCGATAGCAAGCATCGGTGAACCGTGCGCCAAAAATAAAGCTGGCATCATAAGAATCACTCCTTGTGATTTCGAAATCAACTTATATTATGTAAGTTACTATATATTAATCTTCGTTGAGTGTCAAGCGAAAAAGAAGCCTCCCTCTCCAGTTGGCCCGCAGGCAACCGCTGCTGCGCCTCTGTAGCAGAGCAAATCCGACAGCTTGCTTACTCGGCGGCTTATCGTTAAGCCCGCCGCGGCCTCGCCTCCTAGCTGCTGCAGAGGAACATCTTTTGCGGGGTAAACTCACTGCTAGCGATGTTTTGTAGTGCTGAAGGTAGGCGGGGGGAGCGATCGGGGTGGGCATCAGGGTACTTTCGCATGACTTATCTACTTATCGGGGAGTGACTTTGGCGGTTCTTCGATTCGTAGTGATGGAGGCGGTTCTCTGGTGCTGCTTCCATACTCCTAACGTCGTTTCACAACGTTTGGGGTCTGCTGAGGAGCGGTCAGGAAAGCGTGGGAGCTTACGAGGTAGCCGGAGGCGTACTTTCAAGCGGCTCTCCCGCAAAAAAACTGCAAAAGCACAGCCTTTTGCTCCCCCTTTTGCTTGTCCGCGAATTATTCCTGCAATAGTGCAGTTTTTTGTCCCCTGAACCCGGGTTCGGGCCTGTTTGGGCCGGGAATTCCTGCACTATTGCAGGCTTTTCTCCGAAACGGGCCGTTCTTATCGAAAAAGCCTGCACTTTCGCAGGTTTTTCGGCTACAAGGCCGTTTCGTCAACGGCCGCAGGTGGCTTTTGGACCCATCCCCCAACGAAAAGGCCGTACTCCTCATGAAGGAGCACGGCCTCGCGTCAATACCGATCGGCGCTAGATTTTGGCTATCGCAGCATGGACGGCTTCTTTGGAGAATCGTTCGCCGATCAATACGATGATAGCGGTTCTACCGCATCATCGCTTCCAACGGCTCGGCAATGATCCGCTGCACGTCCTCCAGCACGACCGACAACCGGCGCTCCGCATCGAACAGGCGGCCGATGGCCGGGTTGAGCGCCAATACCTCGTAAAGCTTCTGCATTTGGTCCATTTCCTCTTGGTCCGGCATTTCACCAGCCATCATTTTTTGTTGAAACTCGTTTTGCCGGCTGCGGAAATTGTCGAGCATCGTTTTGCTGGACGGATCGGCGTCGATTTTGCCCCGTATTTCTATCATTTCCTTATACTCGCTGCATTCCCTGATCGCTTTGGCCAGTTCGTAAGCCTTGTCATGCACATTCATCTGATAATTCCTCCTCGCTTTAAAATGTACTCCAGTTGGGCTTATCCCGGCCGCTTTCAGGGCTTAACCCTAAGCACCAAGGGGTATATGTCCTCATATGATGGAGTAGTTTACTTTGCTTGAGCAATGCCATTTTTGATGCTGGAAGGAGTGTTCGCTGTTGACCAGGACGAAAATCGGGATATCTATTCAAAGCACCAGCATCTACTTGGATGATCGGACCGTTGTTCTAAGTGAAAATATTGTTAAAAGATGGAAAATTCCAACCCAACAGCCGATAACGCTGCGATTCGGCTCTGCCAAACAAGAGGTGAAAGTCGTCTCGGCGGCGATTTCGAACGGCTTGCGGGTCGGCACCGCTCTTGCTTCCAAGCTGGGGCTGCATAGCGGAGCTCAGCTCTGTCTCCATTATAAACAGGGCAGCGGCACATTGTCGATTGGTCCTTTGATCGGCGTTATGATCAGCCGTGTCCACGCCGGTTCGACGGACCGCCCCTTTGGAACGATCACCGCCTTTTGCAAGGAAATGACCGAGGCCTGCGAAAAATTCGGCGCGCTGGTATGCTTTTTCCCGCCCAAGGAGATGCACGGAGGCACCGGTTCGGTAGCCGGCTATTCGTATGCCAACGGTAAGTGGAGCAAAAAGACGTTTCCGATACCGAATGTCATTTATAATCGGCTGACTTCTCGCAGATATGAAAACCTGGCCAATGTCCAGCAGTTTATGAACGATGCCAGGTCCCGCTACGGCGCGCACATTTTTAATGAGAAATATTTGAACAAAACCGAAGTTTTCCAGGCTCTGCACAAAGACAATTCCTTGCACACGTATTTGCCCGAATCGCATTCGCTCAAAAATTACCAAATGCTGAGGACGATGTCAGGCCGTCATCCCGTGCTGTTTTTAAAGCCGATCACCGGGAGTCTCGGCAAAGGCATTATCCGGATCAGCCGGGAACTCGGCGATGCGTATACGTGCCATTTTACAAACTTGAACGGGGTTCGCAAGCAATCTTTCCCTTCGATCTCCAGCGTTTTTCGGGCGCTGTCGGGCAAGCTGAAAACCCAGCGCTACCAGATTCAGCAAGGGCTTGAACTTATCACCGCCGATAACAGGCCGGTCGATTTTCGCGCGCTTGTGCAAAAAGGGCCGAAAGGGGTATGGTCCATTACCTCCATTGTCGGCCGCATCGCGGGCAACCAGCATTTCGTCTCCAATCTGGCGCGGGGCGGAACTTTGAGCACCGTCAAAGGAGCGCTCGCCAAATCTTCCCTGAACCCGCAGGCAAAAACTTCCGCATTCGGCCGGCTGCGCAAAGCTTCGCTGGATATCGCCAAAGGCATCGAGGCGCAGATTCCGAATCATTTTGGCGAGTTGGGGGTTGATCTTGCCGTCGATAAAACCGGGAAAGTATGGCTGCTGGAGGTAAACTCGAAGCCGTCCAAGGACGATAACACGCAGCTGTCCGCAGAGCGCAAAATAAGACCGTCCGTGAAACAGGTCGTGCAGTATGCCCTTTATTTGGCGAAGTTCTGAGGTGAAGTCATGCAAACAGCCGCACATCCCCTGCTGGGGATTATGGTAGCGGAGCAAATGCGCCCGCTTCCTTTTGCCAATGCAGCGCTTTATGAAAAGTTGACCGCGATCGGGAAGCATGAAGGCATTCAAGTATTCGTATTCTCGCCGAACCGGATCGACTGGCATCGGAGAACCGCTGCAGGGTATAAGTACGTTTGCGAGAGCAAAGAATGGGTCGCGGATTCGTTTCCGCTGTCCTTCCTGATTTATGACCGCTGCTTTTTCGGCAGCAAGGAGAGCTATCAGCAGTACCGGATGCATGTGAGCAAGCTGCGCGGGCTGCCCGGCATCCGCTTTCTCGGCTATGGACTGGGAAGCAAGTGGGAAGTTCAGCGCATGATGCAGCATCACGCGGAGCTGCGGCCCTTCCTGCCCCGCACCTTCAGGCTCGCCGGCGAAAAGAAGCTGCGGCAATGGCTTTTGGAGGGCGATGAGGTGTTCCTGAAACCTCAAGGAGGCAGTCAAGGAAAAGGCGCGCTGCACCTACGCAGAACGCCTGGCCCGGGCGGCAGCGACGCCTATTCGGTTAATGGCCGCGACGCCCGCAACGCGCCGGTTCATGGGCGCTTCGAGCGGTGGGAGGATTGCGCAGCGTGGCTGCACAATCAGATCGGCGGAAGGCCTTATCTGATGCAGCAGTATTTATCGCTGCACAATGCGGAAGGCTCCGCCTACGACGTTCGCTCGTTCGTGCAAAAAAACGGCAAAGGCTTGTGGGAAACGGTCGGGATGGCGGCGCGCGTCGGCAAGCCGGGGAGCGTGACGTCGAACCTGCATGGCGGCGGAACGGCCGAAGACGTCCACTCTTTTCTCGCCCGCGAGTTCGGGGAGGCGAAAGCCGCCGAACTGACCGGCATGCTAACCAGGCTGTCCCGCCTGATTCCGCCCGCTCTGGAAGCGGCTCACGGCCGCCTTGCCGAGCTGGGCATCGATTTTGGCATCGATACGCAAGGCCGCATTTGGATTCTGGAAGTAAATTCCAAGCCAGGGCGGACGATTTTCACCCTTTTGGCAAACGAGAAAGCCCGTTTCAAGTCCCTGGCCAATCCGATCCGCTATGCGCGCTATCTGCTGAACACGCATCCGCGAGCCAAAGAAATCAGCAGTCCGGCATTGCTTCATACAAGCACAAGAAGTCGGGCTGTGCCGGGCTTTGCAACAAGTTTAGGAGGGTAACCTAATGAGTTTGACTACGTGCACACTCCACGCCATACGAAGACCGGACCGATCGCTCTACTTATCAAGCGAACTCGTCAAAGCTTTGCGGTTAACCGGCGTCAAGACGATTACCGTAAAGTCGGGCAGCAAATCGGCGGTGCTGCCGGTTCGCCTGATCAAGAAGCCCGGTCAGCATTTATATATTCCGCTGTCCTTGATCGGCAGCCTTCGCATCCCGAGAATAGGCAGCGTCATGGCGTCCAGCAGCAACAACGAAATCCGGCTCGGCCCCGTAATCGGTATATTAACGAATATTACCGGCAGCAAATCCGCCCCTTTCGGCACCAAGACCGGGTTTATCAAGCAAATCATCAATACCGGCGTCAACAGATCGTTTCATTTCGCGTTCAGCCCGTCCGACGTCAACTGGACTCAGGAGACAGTATCGGGCATCGTTCCCAATGACAGCGGAGGCTGGGCCCGCAAAACGTTCCCGCTTCCCGATGTCATCTACAATCGCTTATCCAGCCGCAAAGCCGAAAAAACCGCGGGAATTCAGGGATTCAAAGAGCGTTTCGTGCGCAGGGGCATTCCGCTGTTTAACTGGAGCTTCTTTGACAAATGGGATGTATACAAAATGCTGGACGGCGACGACGCCTTCAAGTTCGTTCCGGAATCGCACATCAATCCTTCCCCCGAGCAAATTAAAGAAATGTTGGATAAACATAAATTCATTTATTTGAAGCCGACCGGCGGCAGTCTTGGCATCGGAATTTACCGCGTCACGTATAACTCGAACCGGGGCTATTTCGTGCGCTACAGAAAAAACGGCAAAAACGTGCTCATCCGCTACTCCAAATTCGAAGGCTTGATGCGGATGCTCGGCACCGGCCGCGGACGACTGACGAACTACGTGGCGCAGCAGGGCATCCGCCTGATCGAAATCGACGGCTGCCCGATCGACTTCCGCTTTCATATGACGAAGAACGGCAGCAACAATTGGGTTGTAGCGGCTATCGGCGCCAAGAAAGCCGGCAAAGGCAGCGTCACTACGCACATCCGCAACGGCGGACAACTGATGACGATCGAGCAGGTGCTCCGGCAAATATACGGACACCGCGCCGATCAGGTGCTCACAAACGCCAAGGAAACGGCCGTCAAGCTCGCCGAAGCTATCGAGAAAAACTACAATCACCTGCTCGGCGAACTCGGATTCGATATCGGCATCGATCAAAACGAAAAAATTTGGATGTTCGAAGCGAACGCCAAGCCGGGCAGATCGATTTTCAAACACCCTTCGTTAAAGGATGGAGATAAAGCGTCGCTGTCCTATATTTTCGATCACTGTCTGTATCTGAGCCGGTTTCGCTCAAGGAGGGATATTTAATGGGATATATCCTTCAGGAGCGAGGCCAGAAGCCTACGCTGGCCATTTTGACAGTGAAAGATAGCGGACGCATATTTCGGGGGAATCTGGGCAACTTTGTGGACATTATCCGCACCGGCAGCGAGCTCGGCATGGATGTGTACGTCGTAACGACCGGCGACTTTACACTCTCGGGCGGCCAAATGAAAGGATACCGGTACGATTTCGCCAAAAAAAAATGGAGCAGAGGATCCGTCCCCTCTCCGCGCGTTATTTACAACCGGATTCCTTACCGCAAAATGGAGCTGCAGCCGGAAGTACAGCAAATCATTCAAACGTGCATGCGCAGCAACCAGACTTCCTTGTTCAACCCGTCGTTCTTCAACAAGCTGACTCTGTTCGAATGGTTGAAAAAATCGAAGGCAAGCCGGCCCTACATCCCCGAAACGCACCAGTTGACCGGCGCAGACGACCTGGAACGACTGCTGAAACAACATCCCGTCGTATACTTGAAACCGGCCAAAGGCAAAGCCGGCAGAGGAATTATGCGGCTGGATAGAATCACCGGCAAAAACAAGGAGACCGAATACCGGCTCAGCAGGCAGGAAAACAAAGAAATGCAGTACTCGATGCACAGCTCCATCGACGAGCTCTGGCAAATGGTGAACCGGATTCGCGGTTCCAAAGAATATATCGCGCAGCAGGGCATTCCTCTGAGCCGATATAAACAGCGGGCTTTCGATCTGCGCACGCTGATTCAGAAAACCGCCAAAGGCTCGTGGAGCGTTACCGGAATCGGCGCCCGCGTAGCCGGCAAAGCGAGCATCACGACCCACGTGCCGCGCGGAGGCTCGATCGACGACCCACGGAAGCTGCTTACCCAAACCTTCGGATCGAAAGAAGCGGATCAGATTCTCAAGCGGACCAAGCGGGCCGCCGTCACGCTTTCCAGACAAATAGAAAGAGCCTCCGGCAATCAGCTGGGGGAAATGTCGATGGATCTCGGAATCGATACGACCGGCCGGATCTGGTTTTTCGAAGCCAACTCCAAACCGATGAAATTCGATGAACCGGAAATTCGCCGCAAATCGCTTGAGCGCATTATCCGCTACAGTCAGTACCTGACGAATCGAGGAGGAAGAAGGTGAAGCGCCTTGGCTCCGAAACGACTGGGCGTACTCGCTGTTTATGATCACAATACCGGGTTTGAGGAGTTTGCTTATTTCCGAAAGCTGAGCCGGGAAGGAAAGAAGCTGGGGCTGCAAATCGAAGTGTTCAGGCCGGATGACGTGGAAAACGGAAACCAGGTTCGCGTGTTGGTTTATGATGACGCCCAGGGGAAATGGGTTCGCCGGAGAACTTCGTTTCCTCCGATCGTATACGACAGATGCCGTTCTCAAGGGGCGGAATTTTATAATATGCTGCAGGCATTTCGCAAAAAACATGCGAATGTCATTTATTTAAGCAGGCCGCTGGTCAATAAATGGTCAATGCATAAAACGCTCAGCGAGGATGAAACCATTCGCAAATATTTGCCCGCTACCGTTCGATTCAGCAGCCCCAAGGATCTTATGGGCTTTTTGAAAAAGCATAAGCAGATTTACGTCAAACCGAAGAACGGCACGGGCGGGAGAGGCATACTGCGGATCGAGCAGGTCGCCAAAGACCTTTATCTGATGCAGGGACGCAATCAGCAGCGCGCCATTTTGTCCCCGTTCCGGTCCCCGGAAAAACAGCTTTTGATCAAGCTTCAGACGATGAATTTAGGCCCGGATTACGTCGTACAGCAGGGCATTCCGCTGACGCTGAAAAACGGCCGCGTGCATGACTACCGGCTCCTGATCCAAAAGAACCGCAATGGCGAGTGGGAAGTAACCGGCTGCGCCGGACGCATAGGGCCCCACCGCAGCATAACGTCCAATCTCCACGGAGGCGGCAGCGCAGTAACGCTGGACAGCTTGCTCGTGCAGCGTTTTGCGGCCGACGGCAAAATCGCCGAGATCAAAAGCGAGCTTTACGGCTTCGCTCACAAGCTGGCCGCCTACCTGGAGAACAGATTCGGCAAACTGTGCGAGTTGGGGCTGGACATGGCCATCGATGCTAAAGGGAATATTTGGCTGATCGAAGTCAACCCGAAGCCTTCGCGCGAAATATTTCTCCGCACCGGCCAAACCTCCACCTATCATGCATCCTTAGTGCGCCCTCTGGAGTACGCGTTGTGGGTGCTGCGGCAGAAGAAGAGCAAGGCCTAAAACGACAAGGAAGCCGGCGCCGTGACGGCATTCCGGCTTGCCATAACCTCCGGGATCATGCTTCCAGGAGGTTTTGCGGCGTTTTGCCGGACAATGCGTCAAGGATTGCTTGTGCCGTAACGAGGCTTACTTTGCGATACGTTTCATAAGTTTCGGCTGCCGTGTGCGGCGTTGTAATCATATTGTCCAGTTGAAACAGCGGATTGTCCTTGGCCGCCGGCTCCTGCTGATAAACATCGATGGCCGCTCCGGCAATGACGGATGTGCGCAGCGCTTCGTGAAGCGCTTCTTCGTCGACCAAAGCTCCTCTCGCCGTATTGACGAAGACCGCGCTGCGCTTCATCATGGCGAATTGGTCGCGGCTCATCATCTTGAACGTCTCTTTCAGGCTCGGCATGTGCATGCTGACGACGTCGCTTTGGCGGAGCACTTCCTCGCAGCCGGCAAAAGTTACGTGCAGCTCCTCCGCCTTCGCTGTATTCGGATATTTATCATAAGCGATAAGACGAACGTCAAAACCTTGCAATTTGCGGGCGACCATCTGGGCGATGTTGCCGAATCCGAGCAGACCGACCGTTTTTCCGGCAATTTCACTGCCTACAAAGCGGTCCCAATAGCCTTGTCTTGCCGATTGATGAAGCGCCGGCACATTGCGGATTAGAGCGAGGATGAGTCCGACCGTCAATTCGGCGACCGCGTTGGCGTTGCCCCCGGGCACGTTGGTTACTTGAACGCCGTACTCCCGCGCCTTCGCCAGATCGATATTGTCGACGCCTACGCCAAAGCGGGAAATGACCTTCAGCTTCGGCGCGATCCGAAACACATCTTCATTCCACGTATCGACACCCGCCACCACGCCGTCGATGTCCCCGACAAGCGGCTTCAGTTCCTCGAACGTATGCGGCCGGCCCAGCCGGTTCTCGATCACTTCGCACCCGTTGTCCAGCAGCAGCTGTTTCGCTTCCGCGCACAAAACCGAATAGTTCGTAGCGGTTACCAATATTTTATATTTTTGTTCCATTTCAGCCAAATCCTCCCTCATCGACTTGAACGATTCTACTTGCTTTCCGCAAGCTTCAAGCGAAATTCCTGCGGCGTAAGCGAGTAATATTTTTTAAACACTTTTATAAAATAGTTCGGATTCTGGTAGCCGAGCTGCAGGGCGATCTCGTAGTTTTTGAGCGAGCTGTTCGTCAGCATGACGGCGGCTTTCTCCATCTTCAGGCGAAACACGTAATCGCTGAGATTTTCGCCGGTTTCCAGCTTGTAAATCCGCGATACGTGCACCGGATGCATGAACATCGTGTCCGCGATCGCCTGCAGCGACACGTCCTCGACCAGATGCTTCTGCACGAAGCTCTGAATTTTTTTGACCACCGTTTCGCGGCTGCTTTTCGTTTCGTTGTCCATAAAGCTTTGCAGCAGCTCAAGAGCCTGGTACGCCCATTTCCGCAGGGCGGCCATCGAACGGCTAGGCCCGAGACCGGAAATATCGGAAAGCGCGCTTCCGATCATCTCTTCCAGCTTGCGGCCGCTCTTGTGGGCGAAAGAACTGAAAGCCGCATACACGCCGAAAAAAACTTCAGTCAAATATTCGGGCGAATCGGCGTTTTTGGCGTTCAGCTCACCGAACACGTTGTCCAGCTTTTCCCGGATCTGCCTCCAGTCGCCCGATTCGAGCAAATGAACGAGCAGCGGGGGCTCATGCAGCGTTTGCAGCGAATGAACCGATGAAGGCCATGTTTCTTCGGTCACCGTAATAAACAGCCCGCTGCTTCCGCCCAGCTGTTTGCGCAAAGCCGACAGCATGCCCTGATACCTGGCATGAATGTCGCCGGGAAATGTCCCCCAGCCGCTCACCAGAACGGACGCAACGCCTTTCAAGTAGTGCTTGATGCTGATTTGCAGCTGCGACGCCAGCAGTTGAAACTGCGCGGCCGCATCCTCCAGGCCGCATTCCGCGCTTGCCGGCTCTCCGGCCTTCCCGCGGGCGCAGTTGACGAGAAACACGAGGTAGCCGTGCACATCTTTGCACTGCCATATTTGAAACGCGCCTTCGAAAATTTCCTCCGCCATATTGCCGACCGCATATTCAATGAGCGACAGGCTGAACGCGTCCATCTCGGCAAAATTATCTTCAAGGCGCACCAGCATAAAAGCGAAGGGGTCCTCCGGGCTTACGGGAATGTCCAGCATCTCCAGCTCTTCTTGCAAACGTTCCGGAGAAAACCGTCTTCCTTGCAGCAAGTCGCCCAGCAATTCCCCCCGGATCCGGGGCAGGTGCTCGCGAAAAGCTTTCGCGGCGCGCTGGTAAGTCAGGTTCTCCTCCCTCTCGGTACGGAGCAGGCTGACGACGCCCTGTACTTTGCTCAAAATATCTTCATCGCTGATCGGTTTGAGCAAATAATCGACCGTTTTGTGCTGTATCGCCTGCTGGGCGTAATGAAATTCGGCGTAGCCCGAAAGCAGGATGCATTTCGTTTTTTTCCAGCTGCGCTGAACCTGTTCAAGCAGCTCCAGGCCGCTCATACCCGGCATCCGAATGTCGGAGATCAAAATATCGACGGAATTCGTTTTCAAAATTTCCAGCGCCTCATAGCCGGAATACGCCTTGAACACGGCCGTTATGCCGATCTCCTGCCAAGGCAGCGTATCCGCCAAGCTGTCCACCACGCTCGCCTCGTCGTCCACAACCAACAAATGAAACATGCTTACCGCCTCCTGCCGCTACTGCTTATCGTTGTCCTCCCAGATCAGCTCGACCCGCAGTCCGCCGCGCGGCGACCGGGACAAGCGCAGGCCGGACTTGCCTTTGTACAGATGGACCAGCCGCTGATGAACGTTCCATATGCCGCATCCCATCTCGTCGTCCATTTGCAGCGACAGCTTTCTGTGCAGCGCATCTATCGCCTGCTGCGACAAGCCCCCTCCGTTATCGTCCACGACGATGCGGTATTTGCCGTCCGAGCAGTCTCCGCTAATCTCGATAAGCCCGTATTCCAGGCTGTTTTCAAGACCGTGGATAACCGCATTTTCCACGACGGGCTGAATGAGCAGCCGCGGAATTTCCAGCTCAAGCATCGCTTCCGGAATGTCGATTGCGTAATCGAAGCGCTGAATGCGCAAATTTTGAATCGTCAAATAATTGGTCACAAGCTGGATTTCTTCCCGAATGGTCGTCATATTGTTCTCCAGCCTGATCGTATAGCGGTAATATTCGCCCAGGCTCAGCGCCATCGCAACGACGGCTTCTTTTTGTCCCAAATTCGCCATATTCTTGATGTAAAACAAACAATTATACAAAAAATGGGGATTGATCTGGGATTGCAGCTGCTTGAGCGTAGCTTCCCGGGACCGCAGCTTCTCCGCATACACGGTTTCAATCAATTCCTGAATCTGCTCGGCCATTTCGTTGAAACTGGCGAACAAAAAATCGAATTCGTTGTTCGGCTGCTGCTGCAGCCGGGTGGAATATTGGCCGCTTTTGATCCGCTTCACGCCGCGCAGCAGCAGTTGGATCGGTCTCTGCACGTTGCGGTACAGCAGCAAAGTCGCCAGAATGCTCAGGCCCAGCAGCAGGGCGATCGATACGTAGAACAAGTTCCGGCTCGTTGTAATCGGCGTTAAAATATGTTCGAGCGGCACGTAATCGACCAAATACCAGTCCAAACTGTCCGAGCGGACATAGTTGACGATAAACTTTTTCTTATCGAGCGTTACGGTTTCGTGCCCGGCGTTAGGGAGGGATTGTCCGTTCAAATAAGCGACCAGTCCGCTTACGACGTTGTGGTCTGCGCTGTAATTGATGATCGGCTCGCTGCCCCGGCTGTACAAAAACGGTTCTCCGGCTCCGCCCTGCTTCAGCTGCTTGAGCATATTTTTTATATTGTCGTCCGTAAAACGCACTTCGATGAGCAGATCCGGAATGTCGGCATTGCGGATTACCGAAAAATAGGACTGATTCGTCCCCATAAGGACCGCATCGTGATGCGACCATTTGCGAAGTTGGGCGTTTTGCAAGTAATTCTCGTCGTATGCGACGGAATAATCCGTAGAAATGACTTCCTTCGTATCCCGCAAATGCAGCACGATCTGGTTGTTCCAGCCGCTTGTCAAAATTTGCAGATTCAGCATTTCCAGAATCCGGGTTTGCTTCTGGAGCCGTTCGAGCGGCTGCATCGTTTGCCGGTTGGCGAGAAATTCCTTGACGCCCGAATCTCTGCTGACGACAACCGAGAACTTGGTCAACTGCTCGACGGCCGATTCCATCTGGGAAATAAAGAAAGAGAGCCGGTTGCGGTTCTCGTTCTCGATATTTTCCCTGACTACATTCACGCTCACCTGGTGCGAGTAGGCGTACAAAATAATAATGGGCGCGAGCAGCAAGCACACAAGCAAAAGCACTTTGCCGAACGTATTAACTTTACGAATGATCGCCATAACTCCGGATCTCCTCTGCTGCACAATGTTGTATATGGTTCATCATACCGCTTGCGGAGCCCGGAAGTATACCGATATCGTTTGCCGTCTTATCCTTTGACCGCGCCCGCGGCCAAACCGCTGACGATATAGCGTTGAGCGACCAGCGCGATGATGAGCACCGGAAGCGTGATGATGCAAGCTGCGGCCATCAGCCCTCCCCAGTTCACATCGGAATAGGAAATAAAGTTGAATACGGCGACAGGCAGCGTCTTCGTCTTTTCTCCGGCAAGAATAAGCGAAAACATAAAATTGTTCCATGAGAAAATGATCGACATCAAGGAAGAAGTAATAATGCCCGCTCCGGAAACCGGAAGCACGATGTTCAGAAACACTTTGACTTTGCTGCAGCCGTCGATCATCGCCGCCTCTTCGATCTCAAGCGGAAGCGCCTCGAAGAAAGAAATCATGATCCAGGCGATAAACGGCATGCCGACGAGCATGTGGCTCAAAATAAGCGCCAAATACGTATCGATCAACTTCACCTGCGTGAACAAAATGAACCACGGAATCAAAAAGGTGATGGCCGGAATAATTCTCGCCACCAGCAGCAGCAGTCCGAGTCCCTGCAGCCGGTAGCGCGCTATCGCGTATGCCGCCGGAAGGCCCAGCAGCAGCGAGCCGAGCGTCGAGCCGACAGCGACGATCAGGCTGTTGACGATATATTTGATAAAATTGTACTGCTCGAACACGGCCGAGTAATTTTTCACGGTCGGCTTGAAAATGAACGTTTGCGCGGGCGACATAATTTGCGCCTGCGTCTTGAACGACGCCAGAATCATCCAAATAAACGGCGTCAAAAACACCAACACGATCAGCCATGCCGCTATCGTAACGCCAAGTTTCGGCTTTGTTTGCTCCACCGCTTACTGCACCCCCAATCGTTTGCGCATCCAGATGAAAATCAAGGTCAGGCCGAGGACGATCGAGAAAAATATGACGAGCAGCGAGGACGCCATGCCGAGCTTGAAGTACTGGAAGCCCTGGACGTACGAATAAATGTTCAGCGTTTCCGAGGCGTTCCCGGGCCCCCCCTGCGTCGTTGCATAAATAATGTCGAACGTCTTGAGCACATCGATCAGCCTGAGCATGACAGCCACCATGATGGTTGGGCGCAGCAAGGGCAAAGTAATGAAAAGCAGCTTCTGCAGGGACGAAGCGCCGTCGACATCCGCTGCTTCGTAAGGCTCGTGCGGCAGCGTCGACAGTCCCGCCATGACGATCAAGCTGATCATCGGCGTCCACTGCCAAATGTCGATGATCGACAAGGACGGAATAACCTGCCTCGCGCTGCCCAGCCAGTCCACGGCAGGTAAGCCAAAAAGCCGCAGGACGGCGTTGGCGCCGCCGATGGACGGCTCGTAAATGAGCAGCCATACGAGTCCCATTGCTACGGGAGTCGCTACCATCGGCAGCAGGAACAACGTTTTCGCCAAATTTTTGCCTCTGAACTCTTTGTACAAGACGAGCGCGATGGCCGTGCCCAGCACAGTTTCAACCGCCAGCGACAAGCCTGTGAAATAAAAGGTCGACCCGACAGCGCTCCAAAACCTCTGCTCCGACAACAAATGCTTATAATTGTCCAAGCCCACCCACGTAGAAGGATTGGCGGCCGACATACTCCAGTCGTAGAAGCTGATCCGAAACGTGTAAAAAATCGGAAACGCCATCATGATCAGCACGAACAATACCGCAGGCAAAGTGAATGCCCATTTGATATTTTTATCCAGCCAACCTGTACGCATACTCTCCACTCTCTCCTTAACGGTTTATCTGTCTACTTCGTCTTTTCTTTGTCGATCAGATCCTGAAAATCTTTGTTCGCTTTATCGGCGGAAGCTTTGATATCCTCGTTCATCAAGCCTTTGACCACGATATCTCCGATAATATCCCGCGCCTGACCGACATTGATGATCGTAGGACGGTCGTGACCGACGGCTACTTTAAGCGAATCCTGGATGACGCTAATGAATTCTTTCGGGAATCCGGTATTGCCGTTCGGATCGTTCCAGATGGAATCGCGCGCGCCCGGTACCCCTTTTTGCTGCGCTTTGAGCATAATGTCCTTGCTCGTCGCCCATTGCATGAAAGCCCATGCCGCATCTTTGTTCGCGGTCGACGCATTCATCATCATCGCCCACGCCGTATTATTGTACGGTTTGGAGCCTGCAGCTCCCGCCGGGAACTGAGCAAATCCGATTTGATCGACTATCGTCGATTTTTCCTTATCGATGACGCTCGGCAAAATCGAGCTGGTATCCGTAAAGAACGCCGCTTTTCCTTGAGAGAAAACGCCCTGCGCCTGCGGCCAACCCATGTTGAGCACTCCCGGAGGACCGTAGTTTTTGAGCAGGTTGACATAGCGGGTAATGCCTTTGAGCGCTTCGGGCGTATTGACCGTCGCCTTGTCTCCGCTTTGGAAATCGGCGCCTTCGGAATACAGGAACGACGAAAGCTGCGTTACTAACGGCCCCTTCTGTCCCCTTGCTACGAAACCGTACACGCCGTTATTCGGGTCGTGCAGCTTTTTGACCGCCACTTCCAGCTCGTCGAGCGTTTTGGGCACCGACAGACCGGCTTTTTGCAGCAGATCTTTGCGGTAATACAAAACCTGCTGTTCGGTAACCATCGGCAGCGCTACCAATTTGCCGTCCGCCGTCGTGGCGTCCAGAGCCGCTTTCGTGAAATCTTCGAACTGATAGCTCGGGTCCTTCTTAACGTATTCATCGAGCGGCTTCATCCAACCGTTGCGGTTGAACAGCTTCACTTCCTCGGCGGGGCGAACCATCGCCACATCCGGCTCCGCACTTCCGGCCGTCATTTGAACGGTCAGCTTTTGGCTGAGCTGTTCATTGGCAAAGCTCTGGATTTCGACCTTCATGCCGGTCTTCGCTTCAAACTCGGGCAGCTGCGCTTTGATGATATCCGTCGTGCCGGTGTTTCCCATATAGGCCGTAATTCTTTTGCCTGCGAACGGTTTCGCGTTCGTGTCGGAAGGGCTTACCGCCGCTCCTCCTTTATCGCCCGCATTCGTGCCGCCGCAGCCCGCCAGCAAGCCTCCTGTGATGATTGCGCTTACAGTCAATGCCGTCAAGCTTTTCAATTTACGTTCCATGTACCTGGTAGCCTCCCTTGTTCTTGTCGCAAACATTCTGGTTCCAAAAAGCGCGAAACACGAAACCGCATTCCGGTAGGCTCGGCCTCACTCTACATCACGGTCGCATACAGTCGAAAGCCCTCGAAAAATATTTGTCTTATTAACCTGCCTACAAGTTAAATTTTAATACCCGTCCTGTGTCCAGACTATGAAAATTATTTAACATCACTACTACAAAATTAACAGGTTTCCACGCAAAAACAGGCCAATCCCTCGAAATGGAAATTCATTCCTGGGGATGACCTTTTCGGATAAAAAAATTGCCGACCCGAACCTCCGCGGTTCGAATCGGTCTTCATGCTGGCTTAGCCTGCTGTCCCTACCCTGTTCACGCCGGCTTCCGCGACATGGGGATCAAAGGTAATCGTTGCGCTAAAAGTGGTATTGGATATGACGAAATCCCCGGTTATCCCGCCCCCGCCGCCGGCAAACGATTTGCTCGCGGTCGTCGGAGAAACAATAGCGGTGTCCCCGTTAATCAAGGTTCCTTCGTTCCGGTTAATGTTCAGCACTCCTAAAAAAGAAGGCATTCCCTATCAGCACCTTATTCTCAATATGATAATAGTGTATGCCGCCGTGCCTAATTCGTGCGGTCGTAAATTTTATTTCGCGGTTTATCCCCGCTCTACAAATAGCTCAGCAGATCCGCAAAGCTTTGAATCCGGATATGCGCCCCGTCCAGCTCGCCTTTTTCGCGGAATCCGGCATAATCGCACGCCGCTACGGTCAGCCCGTTGCCCAGTCCCGCTTCCACATCCGAGGAACGGTCGCCTACCATCCAGGCCGACTTGACGCCATGCGTCTGCAGCAGCAGCTTGACCAAATCGACTTTCGACTTCGTCTTGTACTGCCCCGCGCTGTAAAGGCCTTCGAACAAATCCCCGATGCCTTTGGCGTGCACGACGCCTTTTACATACCCTTCCAGTCCGTTGCTGGCAACGAACAAGCGAATGCCGCGGTCGCGAAGCTGCTGCAGCGTTTCGGCGACGCCTTCATACAAGAGCCCTTCCCCCCGCTTCAGGCCCTCCATCTGGTAATGAAGCAGCAGTTCGTCGGCTTGCCGCCGCGCTTCTGCGGACGCTTCCGGCATGACGCGCTGCCAAATATGCTCCAGCAGCATGCCGAGCGCTCCAAGGATCAGCTCCTCCGGCGGCGTTTCGCCTTCATAAAGCCCTTGCTTTCTCAGTTCGTCAAAAGTGGCGTGATAAGCCGGAAGCAGCAGCGTTTCCGTTTGAAACAGCGTTCCGTCAAGGTCAAACAGCATAGCTTCGGGTTGTTTCTCTTTATTCATCGTTTCAACTCCCTCTCCTGCGATCGGCAAAAAATCTTCATAAGTACAGGCTATCCTCTTCAATAAGGATGTCAAAGATATCCAAACAAGTCAATGAGCATAATTGGAAAAATGCATATTGCCGATCATTCGCAATTCAGTTATGATTGAATTGAAAATTATTTGAATACAAAATGAATTTTTCAATCAAAATGAAGTCAAAATCATAAAATTTTTTAGGAAACGAGGCATCGGGTCATGAACATTCATATTTTTCAAAACCAGCAGGAGCTGAATGAAGCCGGAGCCGGCATCATCGCCAGTCTCGTACAAATGCAGCCCAGAGCCGTCCTCGGTCTGGCGACCGGCGGGACCCCTGTCGGCATCTATGAAGAACTGGTCAAAGCTTATCAAAAAGGACGGGTCAGCTTTAAAGGCGTGACCGCTTTTAATCTCGACGAATATGTCGGGCTGCCGGCGGACCACCCGGAAAGCTACCGCACTTACATGAATCGGCATTTGTACGATCATATCGACCTTCCTCCGGAGCAAGCCCACATCCCGAACGGTAATGCGCCGGACCCGGAGGCGGAATGCGTCCGGTATAACGAAGAGCTGGAGAAAGCGAAGCAGATCGATCTGCAAATTCTCGGGCTTGGCCACAACGGCCATATCGGCTTTAACGAGCCGGATCATTCGCTGATCAGCGGCACGCACCTGGTTGAGCTGAAGCCCGAGACGCGCGAAGCGAACGCCCGCTTTTTTCATTCTTTGGAAGAAGTGCCTACCCACGCGTTGACGATGGGGGTCGGCACCATTTTGAAAGCCAAAACCGTGCTGCTCATCGTGCGCGGCGCGGATAAAGCGGACATCGTCCGCCGTGCCCTGACCGGTCCGATTACGACGGAAATACCGGCCACTCTGCTGCAGACGCATCCGCACCTGGTCGTCCTGCTCGATGCGGAAGCCGGGAGGTATATGCAATGAGCGAACTGGTCATTACGAATGCGAACATCGTGACTGAAGAAGGCGTAATCGAGCGCGGCACCGTTTGTGTAAGCGACGGACTTATCGCTGCCGTCCATGAACATAACGGCGGTTCTGCGGCAGCGCCGGCTCCCGGCGGGGAGCGGATCGATGCGGCGGGAAGCTGGCTGCTTCCCGGATTTATCGACGTTCACGTACACGGCGGTTATGGTGCGGATTTTATGGATTCGGATCCCGAGACGCTGGATACGATCACCCGTTTTCACGCGGCCCACGGCACGACTTCCATGCTAGCTACGACGATGACGGCGCCGCATGCGGCCATCGAACGCGTGCTGAGCGAAGTCAGCAGCTACATGAGCGCTCCGATGCCTTACGCCCAACTGCTCGGCGTGCATCTGGAAGGGCCGTTCATCTCGCCCAAATGGCCGGGCGCGCAAAACCCGAGCCACATCGCGCTGCCGCAGCGCGAGTGGCTCGAAGACTGGCACGAGCGCTACCCGGGGCTCGTGCGGCAGTTGACCCTCGCCCCCGAACGCGAGGGGGCGCTCGTGATGATCGCGTGGCTGCGCGATCACGGCATCGTGGCCGCATGCGGACACACCGACGCGAGCTATGCCGACGTCCAGTCGGCCGTTCGCGAGGGGCTCTCGCATGCGGTCCACACCTTCAACGCGATGACGGGACTCCATCATCGCGAACCCGGCACCGTCGGTGCGGTGCTCACCGACGCGCGCATCAGCGGCGAAGTGATCGCCGATGGGCACCATGTGCATCCGGCAGCGATTCGCCTGCTGACGATGGTCAAGCAGCCGCACGGCCTGCTGCTGATCACGGACGCGATGTCCGCCGCCGGGCTCGGCGACGGCCAGTACGAGCTCGGCGGGCAAGCCGTGACCGTGCAGGCGGGCGTGGCCCGGCTGACGGAAGGCGGCAGCCTCGCCGGCAGCACGCTGACGATGATCGACGCGCTGCGCTACATGGTGCGCGAGGTCGGCGTCAGCGTCCCGGAAGCGAGCCGCTACGCGAGCGGCAACCCGGCGCGGCTGCTGCGCCAGGACGACCGGCTCGGCTCGATCGCGCCGGGCAAGCAGGCTGACCTGCTCCTGGTCAGCCCCGAGCTCGAGCTGCAGCGCGTCTGGGTGCAGGGCCGGGAAGCTTAGCGCGCCACTCCCCGGCTCGGCGCGCCCTTAGGGCTTAGCACGCCGCCTCCGGTTCAGTCCGCCCTCTTTGACACAGCACGCCCACTCTTCGGCAGCTTAATGAAGTTGTCGGAGGAGGGCGTCTTTGTCGTTACGTGGATATGGCGTCGTCCCTACTTACTTCCCCGCCCCGCTAACGCCCCACCGACCAACCTCCCACGCAAAAAAACTGCAAAAATACATCTTTTTGCGCCTTGACGCACCTGCCTCGATAAATTCCTGCAAATCTGCAGGCTTTTCCGCCCAAACCCCAGCTCAGCCCCTTAACGGTCGAAAATTCCTGCATTATCGCAGGCTTTTCCCAAAAACAAGCCATTTTCACAGAAAAAACCTGCACTTTTGCAGGAATTCAAGCTGCAGGCCAATTATCTACTTTTCAGACAGCGGAAACCACCGTTTCAGCTAAGTCAGCTACATACTGCATACGCCTTTACGTCTTCTCAAAACACGGAAAACTCTCCCGCTAACACCCCACCGACCAACCTCCCATGCAAAAAACCTGCAAAAATAGTTACTACTTAGGTACTGAAGCAGAATTTTCTCTCAAAATAAAAAGGTATTTGGTTTCATACGCCGAAAAGGTAAGATAACCCAAAACGGAGAGAGGAGTGTCCCCTATGCATATGTCTGCTGAACAAGTCCATTCCATTTGCAAGGGCGACCCCGACATTATCGCTGCCTTCAACGCCTTGTTGCAGGTGATCGATGAACAGGCAAAGATCATTGAACGTCAAGCGAAGCGTATTGAAGAACTGGAACATCGTGTTCAGGATCTCGAACGTCAGCTCGGTCAAAATAGCAATAACAGCAGCAAGCCGCCTTCCAGCGACGGGTTTCGGAAAGTCA
>NZ_JBYLHY010000025.1:0-138110 GCF_057749925.1 Paenibacillus sp. sgz302191 | reverse complement strand
CATCGTTTATGTAGGCAAATACTATTCCAACAAGGAGCATCGAGATGAGCTGCTGAGAACACTGGCGGGAGTCTGGGAAGGCGTAAAGCGGGATTTCAAGGAAGACGTCATCAATGGAGATACCTATTGCCTGTAACCGATATTCCGTTTCATACTTGCCCACATTGCAATTATATTTTAAAAGGTTTTCCTATCCTTTCTGATTTATAAAAATAGCGGTAATTAGAGGAGGGTATACAAGTGGAAGATATCGACATTTTGCCTGTGGAATTTGTACTATCTAAAGGCATAGAATTCACTGGGGACGTTTGTTTTTCTGGGGTACACGGGCAAGAAGTTTTTGACAAACCCCTAAAAGAAGGGGGGGAACCTATATCAGGTCTACTGTATGAAAGGTATAAAAATGGTAATCTATCATATTATGCATACTACAAAAATGGTATATCTGATGGAGATTATATTAATTATTATGAAAATGGTAAAGTTGCGAGTTTTCAACAAATGAGCAATGGGGTTATTTCTGGGAAAAAAATCACTTGGTTTGAGAATGGTAACATAAAATCAAAAGAGGAATACAAATATGGATTTTGTGTAGCATATAGAGAATGGAGTAAAGAAGGAGAATTAGTCACTGAAAAAACAGAGCCTAGTGAATTTGAAAAAAAAATGATTGAAAAGTATGATACAAGGGCTGAAAAGCTGGAGGAAAAAAAATAAAGAATGGAATGCAGGGAACTTTCAAAGCTTTTTTTGTAAGGACGAGTGGGAATTTGAGAATTACTTAGCTGAATTAAATAATAGGCTAGTGTCCCATCAGTTAATATTAACCTGAATTTAGTCACAAAAGCGGGTTAAAGTTGCCTAGATGGGGCACTGGCATCAGATGGGCGACCTTCGCCCATCTTTTATTTAATTAAGTGAATTTTTGTTAAGTGACAAAGTTTTTTTCACGATATGATCTGCTTGTCGAGTCGTTTCTGGCAACCGATATTTCGGTGACAATCTGAGTATCAATTCGCAGGCAGTGTCTAAGGATATACGATGACCGATTGAAACAAAGATGGGTTTAATATTCATCTGTATTCTTAATACATTTCCGATGATTTCATTGTTATCAACTAATGGTGACCGGTCCCCTCTATTTTGATCAGGTTCTATAAAATGACCTAACAGCTTAGTTTTCCCACATCCAATTGTAGGAATATCATAAAGAACCCCTAAATGACAGGCTAAACCAAACCGTCTAGGGTGGGCAAGCCCTTGTCCATCGCAAACGACATTTATCTTTTCAAATGCTTTGATAATTGGAGGAAGTTCTCTGAATGAAAACAATCCCGGGATATATGGGAATTGAACTGTATCTTCAATAACAACTGACTCTACTAATTTCAATGAATCTGATTCTAAAATGACAATTGCTGCAATTAATTTGTCATTGGTTTTGCTATAAGCAACGTCTACTCCCGCAACATAGCGGATTTGATCGAACAAATCTTCTTTAATAACTTTTCGGGCTAATTCCTGTTGTAATTTAATGGCTTCCATTTGACATAAATTCCACCGATGCTGTTTAATTGTTTCCACTTTTAGTTCCTCCGAGTGTTAATAAGCAACATATCTATTTTAACAAATATCTTATTATATTTCAGTCCGTTTTCTTTTTATGGGGACGGGTGAACCTGATGCTAAAATCCTAAAACAAGTTGGGTACGGTGAAACAGATTTAAGTTCCATGGCGAAAAAATATCGAATTGAAAATAAAGCTTTCGATTTGAGAAATCTTGTTGTAGCGGAAATTGAAATAGATGGTGTTACTACTCTGAAAGTTTTTGAAAGCACAAGGCGACCAGTAGTAAGACCGAGTGGAAAAATAGAAGAGAAAAATGTTCATTCCGAAATGGTTTTGATTGAGGATAAAATTGCTGCAGAAAAAAATGGGCAGACATATATAGTCAAACGTGTTTATACTGAGAGAGAACCTTGTGTTCTTGGTGGTCATAATTGTAAAGAACTACTTGCTAATGAACTTCCTGATACTGAAGTAACCTATAGTGTTGAGTATGGGGACAAGGCATCAAGAGATACCGTTAACATGAGGGTGAAGACCCATCGGATTTATATTTCGGACCATAAAAGGATGATGAAAAGTGGAAGTTACAAATCAAATGAAGGAAATTGCAAAATTTTTAGCTGATTTAAACGGTGGTCGCCCAAAAATATCAAGATTTTATGATGATAAAAAAGAAAGCATTATTGATATTGTGATTATGGATAATAACCCTAATGAATATGAAACTACATTTGCTACAATAGGCTTAAATAATTATGATATTGGATACGCAGTAGAAAGCAAGTCATTAAGAGTTGAGTTCATTGGAACATGTATGGATGAATATGTATTATTTGGAAACCTACTTAGTACATGTGCTTTTAATATAATTAATTCAGGATATTCTTGTTCCCCTGGTGCAATTTATCCGAATGTCATAAAAATGTATTACCCTGAGTTAAATATGAAGCATGTTATGTTTGTAAGTCCATTCTTATGGGGCGAAAACCTCACTCCATTTGATTTTGAAGATAAACATGTCTCTTGGTTGCAAGCTATACCGATATCGGAAGAAGAGTATGTTTACGCGGAACAAAACGGGAGCGAGGCATTAGAAGATTTATTGGAAGAATCGGATGTTGACATTTTGAATTTGAATAGGCCATCCGTTATTTGATCGTAGTGATATGACAAGCGGAAGGATTAATTTTCGGATCGTTCTACCAGCAAAAGCCTGCCCAAGCTCTCCGTACCGCGGGGAGACTGTGGACAGGCTTCTTTTGTCAATCAGTCATTCAGTAATTGTAGCGTTTGAAGGTGGCATCACTTTTATCCGTTGCAGTGCTTGATGAACCGATCGGATCGAGCCGCAGCGCATAGTTGTAATGGCGCATGTAATATCCGGGTTGGTTGTAGGATTCGAGCGATATTTGCGAGCTGTCCGCCCAGCCGGCCGCGAGGTTGAAGGTGGCGTCCTGTTTGAATGCGTCGGTGCCGTCGTATTGTTGGAGGACGATTTGGTTGCTCGCGTTTCGTTTGATAAAGTAGCCGGGATAGTTGATCGATTCCAGCGAAACGCTTGACGCATTGGCCAGACCCGGTTCGACGCGGAACTGCGAATCCAGCGCCGGGGATACGTTCTGGTCGATGCGGAGGGCTAAGTTGTAGTGTCTGAAATAATATCCTGCGTAATTGTTCGACTCGAATCTGCTGTAGCCTGTGGCGTCCGGGTTGGAAGGTCCGAACAGGCGGACTTCGTACAACGTCGGGGTGTACCAGTTGTTCGGATTGTTCCACAGGACGGCGTTCACGAGGTTGATCCGCACGTAGCGCGCCGTAAAATGCACAGCATCGGTCGTAAAGCCGTACGTCGTGTTGCTTGTGCGGTCGATGGCCGCGTAGTTGACGCCGTCGTTGCTGACTTCGATTTTGTACTTGTAATAGCCTTCGGAGCCTTTGTACATAAACCATGAAATGTCCACTTCCGTAATCGTTTTGGGCGCTCCGAAATCGACCTGCCACCAGGCCGGCCATGTGCTGCTGGAAGCGGCCCATGAGCTTTGCGCATTTCCGTCGTTGGCATTGCCCGGAGACGAGGAGGAAGCGGTCGAGCTGGCGGTAGCCGTTTTGCCCAACGCGTGGTTGACCAAGGAGGGCAGCGTCACGGTTCCCGTGCCGGCATCCAGGCTCCAGCTGCTGTACCAGTCCAGCGAAGCGGTTCCGCTCGCATCGTTCAGCGAGAGCGGCAGCCAGATGTAGTGATGATCGCTCAGGTTGAGCGGGTTCCAGCGGTCGGCCATATAGATGTAGGAGGTGGAGGAGCTTCCCGTTACCGTCAGGATCGAATGAATTTGCGAGCTGTAAGCAGCGGGATCGCCGAACGGCGAGAGCGCCGACCAGGTTCCGGTCATTGAACTGGCGGTCGAGTAGCCGCCCTGATTCGGGTACCAACCGGAAGCTTGCGAGGTGAACAAATAGTATTTGTTGTTCTTTTTCACGACGGCGGGCGCTTCCCGGTAGCCATTTTCATATACCCATCCGACAAAAGACTGCACGCTCGTATAATCGCTGCTCAGTTGGAAGATAGCCATGGTGTCGTTGGCTCCGCCGTTCTTTTTGGAGGCGGTGATCAGGTAGGCGCTGCCGTCGGTATCGGCAAACACGGTCATATCGCGGGATTCGTAATTCAGCGGCCGAAAGCTTCCCTGATACGTAAAGTTGCCGTCAGGCGTGCTGCTCGTAGCGACGGCCACGCGGGCGAGAGAGTAGTCTGTTCCGTTCTCGTAATGCATCCACAGCACGTATTTGCCGGTCGAAGCATTATAGATGACTTTTGGCCGTTCGATTTTGCTTGAATTTAGTTCCGATGCGGAATTTTTGGTCAGGATGCTGTTGCCGAACGTCCAGTTTTTCAAGTCTGTCGAGGTGTAGACGTTGACTTTGTCGAAAGTGCCGTTGGAGTGCTTTTCGCCGTACCAGTAATAAGTCGAACCTACTTTTAAAATATTGCCGCTGTACGCCTCGATCGGGTTCCCCGACGTATCTTTCCAGTCGATCCCATTGCTGATGCTGACGCTGGCTGCGCTGGCCGGGACAGGTTGAACCCCTGCCCAAAACGCGGTGAGCAGCAAGCAGGCGAGCACTGCGTACAAGCACCTCCAATACAATCTTTTCATCAATCATATTCCTCCTTCATTAAGATGATGGCTCGCTCGAGCCTCAAAGTTTAGTTTAATCGAATAGTAAACGCTTACAACTGTAAAATGTCAAGATTTATGAACATTCATGCGATCGGTTCGGAGCCATATCCGCGGGATTGACGACGATGAGCGCCGCGGCGGCAGCCTTAGCCACACCGCATCGGGAAAGAACGGACGCTACGCTGCCCGAAGTGGGAAAGGGCCGACGGTGCGAGTCCGTGCGCGCCTCCAATGCGCGGAGTTCAATCGTGCCGGAGCCGCCTGAAGCATTGCAGGCAAGAAAATATAAGATTTGGCGCATGTGGCATAGACGCTTTAACTTCCGGGATGGAGGTGCAACTGTTGTGAGTTGAGTAGACTGGAGGGTTTTGAAGAATTCGGAGAAACGCAGTTGCTAGTATATGGTTCCTGTGAAGCGTTAAACCAATTGATTTATACAAACGGTAAACGGTGCTTTAGAGACCGCTTAAACACTAGAAACACTAGCTGTTGCCCATGCGCAGAAAACCTGCAAAAGCTCACCATACCGCTGGCGGCATCAAAATAGTGCATCGCTAGCTAGAAAGCCTGCAAAAGTACATGCTTTTGCCTACAGCCCACGCTGGAAAGGAAAAATTCCTGCAAATCTGCAGCTTTTTCGCTGAGATTTGGGGATCGGGCCCGCCGTGATCGGGAATTCCTGCACATTTGCAGGTATTTCCCGAAAATGGACGGCCTATCGCGAAAAAGCCTGCACTTTCGCAGGCTTTCCGACTTCCCGGCCGCCCGCCCACGGCCACCCCGCGCCCGTCCGTCCCGCCACCGGTGGCCGTACGCCACGTGCACCACACGCAGCCAAGGCTGCCCAAGGGAAGCCCTTTCTTTTATTTTCCTAAATGCACTTTTTTCTCATAGATTATATAATAATGGATGGCAGGCCAATCGGAAAAAAAATGACGAAGGACGGGGCAGCATGAACATCAAACGAATTAGCCAGGAAATGGCGTGGGAGCTAAGACATGCCGTTATGTGGCCGGACAAGGATTTGGATTTCGTCAAATTGAAGGATGATCGGGACGGGATTCATTACGGTCTTTTCTCGGAAGAGCGGCTGCTCTCCGCGATTTCCTTGTTTATCGACCGGGATTTGGCGCAATTTCGTAAATTCGCGACGCTTGAGGAAGAACAGGGCAAAGGGTACGGCAGCAAACTGCTGCAATTTTTGATGGATGAAGCGCAAGCGCTGCGTGTCCGGAGGATTTGGTGCAATGCCAGAAAAAATAAAGCCGGCTTTTATGCGAAGTTTGGAATGAAAGAGACGGCGGAGGCGTTTGTCAAAGACGGGCTGGAGTATGTCGTGATGGAGAAATACTTCGAGTAGCTTGAAGGGTGGCTTGAAACAGGAGAATCAGCCGGTCTTTTCGTGAAGGAGATTTCATAAAACGATAAGAAGGAGGATATCGAATTTCGTCGAATTTTAGAATGTGCCCATAATTTGATGTCGCTACTCCAAGGGGTGGTTCTAAATGAATCCTGTTCAACGCATTGCTTTTGTCGTATGTCTGATCGTACTACTGCTGTTTGCAAACGGGATCATTGCTTCCGGCATCAAAGCAGCCCAAGTAAAAAACATAGACACAAATACGGAGTGGGCGATTCTATGGGGAGACCCTTCCGGAAGCGCGCAGGAGCAGCCTCCTTCGTCCGAAGCGGCGAACTGGATGACCGTTCCCGTTATGGCGCCGATGCCCATGAAGCCTGACGGCGTCACTTCAGCCTGGATCAAAATTCAGCTTCCGGCGTCGGTCGGGGACCATTCCGGGATCTTGATCGGCGAACTTTACGCGCAGCATCTGACCGTATATGTCGACGGGAACAAAGTTCAAGAGAGCATCCACGATTTTCCATATGACCTTCAGCGGATTTTAGTCCCTCTCAGCCATGAAGACGCCGGCAAAACGGTATACTTAAAAATGGAAACGGGGATGGATCGGATGGGAATCCGTTCAAATATCGAAATCGGCAGCTATTCGGATTTACTGCCCCATTTTGTCGTACGTGATTTGGGGGACGTCATTCTTGGATGCGCTTTGATTTTTATCGCCGCCGTCATGTTCATATGCGCAATTTTTCTGAAAAAAATCCAACTGCCCAGCTGGATTTCGCTCGGTATCGTCATTTTGACGATGGGGACAATTTTTGTCACCTATTCTCCGTTTATGTATGCCATTTTTGGGGAATACGGCGCTGTGCTGGTCGATTTTTTCGATCTTTCGCTAGTCGTTTTTTTGCCTGCACTCAGTTATTTTTTCGAAAAAATATTCGACGACGGCAACCTGAAACTGATCAAAATGTTCAGAAAATTTCAGATCGGCTACTCCGCTTTCTCCGCCCTATGCATGGTCATCAACCAGTTGTCCGGCTACCGGTTCGCAGATGAGTATTTTTTCATATCCGTTACGCTGCTGGGCTGCATCATGCTCGTTCAACTGTCGCTGCTGATCACGTTTTCCGTCAAATACGCGATGAGAGGCAACAAGGATGCCGTTATTTTTACGAGCGGTTTTGCATTCTTCGGACTGTTGGGCGTTATCGATCTGATCTGGTTTTACGCCTCCAATCAAACCCATCAAATTTTCTTGTGGAAATGGGGGATCGTAGGCTTCGTCATTTCGCTGATCACACTGCTGGGACGAAGATTCGCCGCTTATCAGGAGCTGATGGCCAATTACTCCAAAGAGCTCGAATTTTACAACAACCAGCTGCAATTGTCCGAAAAAATGGAAATCATCAGCTCGCTGGCCGCTTCCGTTGCGCATGAAGTGAGAAACCCGCTGCAGGTGACCCGCGGTTTTTTGCAGCTGCTGTCGCATAAATCCGATATGAAGCAAAAGGAATACATGTCGCTGGCCATCGAGGAGCTGGATCGCGCGTCAGGCATTATTACCGATTTTTTAACGTTCGCCAAGCCCCAGTTGGAGGAGGTTACCGTCCTCAACGTCTCCAAGGAGCTGAAGCAAATCGAAGGCATTATCGTTCCGCTGGCCACTTTGCACGGCGGAGGCGTGTTTCTCAGCATCCCTCAGGAACTGTACATTCACGGCAATTCTTCCAAATTGAAGCAGGCACTCATTAACATTATTAAAAATAGCATCGAGGCGTTCCGCGATCAGGGACAGATCAATATTTGGGCTTATGAGGAGAGCGAGGAAGTCGTCATTCACATTAAAGACAACGGCGAAGGCATTGAGCCCGCGACGCTGGCCAAATTGGGCGAACCGTATTTTTCGACGAAAACAAAAGGGACGGGGCTCGGATTGATGGTGACGTTCCGGATTATCGAGGTCATGAAAGGCAGGCTTGAGTTCAAAAGCGAAAAAAACAAAGGCACGGAGGCAATCATACGCTTCCCTTCCGTCATCAATTAAAAAATCCCCCAAAAGCGGAGGAAAGCGGTTGCCTGCTTCCGAAGCTTTCCGGGGGATTTGTCATTTTGCGATTACCAGATGCTGACCGGCCCGGGGGTCCCGTCGAGCACATCGGCAGGATTGGCCGGAATAACGAGCACTAATTGTTTGGAAGTTTCCTCTACCACGTTCAATTCGATGTTGTCAGGAATCACGATGCCAAATGCTTCTTTGAGAGCCGCTTTCGGATCGGCGAGAAGCTGCTGTTTGAAGGATGGATCTTCCCATGCTTTTTGGATAATTTTGGATCTCAGAATTTCTTCAGCTGACAAATCGATCACTCTCCAAACAAATTAGTAGAATAGTTCTACATGAGCATACCATAAACTGACATGTTAATCTATCATTTTTACTTCATATTCGACAAATAATAGTTAAATCCGCCTAGTTCCAAAGACTTTCTCCCGCACTCGATGCGATCCGCCTCCTCCAGCAAATTGCGCACCATCGATTCATGAAAAGAAAGCAGATGAGGTGCGTTCAACTGCAGCTCCTCCAGCCGGACATGATTCGCTGCGGCAATTTGCGCGTACCGGGCAAGAGCATCGTGAACGTACACCTGCCGCTTCACGATTTCGGCGGTCAGGGCGCTGTCAGGCGGCAGCCGCAGCTCTTCCCGAATCATCGCGTGCAGGCAGTTGTAGCTGCCCTCTTCCAAATCTTCCTGCCAGTCGGCCCAATCGTCCGCCATTTGCAGCGTCACGAGCACCTGACAGACCGCTTCGGATACGGCTGCAATGAGCTCGGGGCGGCCGGCCAAAACCATGGCGCCTGTGCTTGCGAACTGAACCGGGCTCGACTTAGCGGCCACTTTCAACATGTCATGGATGAAATCATTGCGGCTCAGCTCATTGGAGACGGCATCGGACCACTCCCTGACATACCGGTCAAACCATGTCCAGAACGGGGAATCCGCAGGAAAGAGCTCTCGATAGATTTCCAGAAACTGCAAATAAAACAAGTTGCCGAGCGGCAGCTTTTCTTTGTGCTGTCCCGACGCGGAATCCATAATATCGTCCTGGATAAAAAAGTACAGCATCACGAAGACGTTCGCGAGCGCCAGCTTGCGCACGGACTTTGCCGGCAGCTCCGCCAGATCCGATACCCAGAACGGCAGCAAATAGCAAATATAATTTTTGGTGCTGTCTTTGCGGTTAGGGTCAAATTTGGCCAAATAGTCCAGGCCGAGCCGGTCCATAGGTTCCGGAAACCGGGAGACGGCCGTTTCGGCTTGCGCAAAGACGTCTTTCAGTTCTTTTTCAAATACAAGATGCCAGTTCATCGTTCACCCGCCCTTTTCAGATTGGCCCGGCGCCCCGGGCAAATGCCATGCCGAACATATGGACCGCATGCGAGCTTGCCGGATCCTGCAGCCAGGCGTTCAGCTCGTCCGTCCGTTCGGGAGGGAGCGATTCGCCCAGCAAATATTGCGAAACGAGCCGCATGTACGCATGCAGCCGTTGTTTATCATCCTGCCGGGAAGCATCTATGCTATAATTCCGAGTATATAGATGCCGAAGCCCGGCATGTTCGAATTCGAGCTTCAGGCTGTCTTTCGCATCCAGGAGCTTGTTTTTGAGCAGAGCTTGCCGGGAGCTTTCGTACAAGGAGCCGAACAGCGGAAGGCTGCTATTCACATGCAGACGCTCGCTTTCAACTTCCAGAACGACAATGACCGAGCGCTCATGCGTGATCCGCTTCAGCGTGCGGCAGAGGCTTGGCTTGTCGGGGATGTGATGCACGACGAGGCGCAAAATCACAAGGTCGTAGAGCGTGTCCTGCGGCAAATCCTCGAAGCTCATGCAGTGAAATTCGAGCCCGGGCTTCCGGCGCGGCAGCGCTTTTTGGAAAATGCCGGGGCTGATTTCGATGCCTGTCTTCCGGGCCGCCGGAAAGCTGTCGTGCATTTTGGACAAGTAGGCGCCGTTGCCGCAGCCGATATCGAGGATGGAAGCGTCCGCCAAGTCCGCTTCAGACCAAAACAAACGGTGCTCGGCCGGATAAAAAAGGTCTGCCGTAATCGACAGCATGTCGTCAAATATCGCGTCTTTTCCCCGCATGTTTTGGCTCCCCCCGCTTTATAGTTCCTATGAACCAGACTAGCACGATAACGGAGCGGATACAACGATATTTCTTAACGAAAGAGGTGAAACCCCTTTGCGGCTGAGCCTGAGCAAATGGAATACGCTGCGCAATCAAATATTGGTCGGTTTTTTGCTGGTGATGATGATCGTGCTGGTTCTGGTCGGTATTATTACTTTCAATTCGGTGTCGACGCTGCTGAAAAATAATGCGGAAAAGCAGATCCGGCAAACGGCGGTGCAGGCCAACGGCAGATTGGAAGCGCTTATCAAACAGATCGATACGCTGACGACGCAGGCGATCAACGATCCGTACGTGCAGCAGCTGCTTCTGGCGGAAGTGAACGGGAAGCAGGCCAATTTTGACCAGCGGCAAAGTCTGGTTCATATCGCCAACGAAATCCAGGGCTATTCGACCGGCGTCGCATCCGTGGAAGTGTACAACAGCGACTCCGCCAGGCTGTTCCCGCTGGACGACCGATTGCTCTCGAACCGCGTCGATCCGAAATGGATCGGGGAAGCGGAGCGGGAGAAAGGGAAGCTCGTCTGGATCGGAATCGATCCCAGAGACAGCGATTCGGTGCTCGCCATACGGCGCATCAGCCTGCTCGACCGCTGGTTTTCGAACGGCGGCTATTTGCTGGTCCGCATCAGCAGGAGCTATTTCGAGTTCAAGGAGCTGCTTTCCGAAGAGCAGCAGCGCGAAGCGATGCTTCTGGTCGACCGCGAGTCCCGCCCCATAGCTGCGGACGATCAGGCGACCGCCGATATCGAGGCGCTGATGAGCACGGACGGGCAGACCGTCGATATTGCCGGGGAGCGCTACATTTTGGTGAAGCAGCCTTCGGAAGTAACCGGCTGGACGCTGATGATCCTGAACCCGGTCAGCAGTGTTACCGCGGGCATTTTCGTGCTCCGAACGGCGATAATCGCCTCGGGGGCGGTCGGCTTGTTGCTGTTCCTGTTCATGTCGTTCATGCTCTCGACGATGATTACACGGCCGATTCTCAAATTGATCAAGGCGATGCGCAACACCCGCAGCGGCGTGCTGACGCCCAACCCCGAAACTTCGTACACGGCGGAAATCAACGATTTGAACTATACATACAATCAAATGGTGGACAACATGAACCGGCTGATCGAGCTCGTCTATGAAAAGGAAGTTATGCAAAGCCGGACGGAGCTGAAAGCTCTTCAGGCGCAAATTAATCCCCATTTTCTTTACAACACGCTGGAAGCGCTTTACTGGTCTCTGCAGGAAAAGAACGAGGAGCTGGCCGAGTACGTGATCGCGATGTCCGAGTTGTTCCGCTACACCATCGGAAATCCGAGCAAAGACGAGTGGGTTACGGTCGGCGCCGAACTGGAGCATATCGAACGCTACCTGCTCATTATGAAAATGCGGTTCGGCGATCGTTTTGCCTGGAGCATCGATTGCGCTGCGAGGTGGCATCATGTGCCGATGCCGAAGCTGCTGATCCAGCCGCTTGTCGAGAATGCGATCCTGCACGGCCTGGAAGGCCGGACGGGCCAAGGCGCGATAACGGTAAGCGTAAGGCCTGCGGCGGACAGCGACCGCTTGCTGATTACGGTGGCGGACGACGGGCCCGGCATGGAGGAAGCGACGCTGCGGTCGATCCGGCAGAGGGTGGCCGGGGGACAAGCGCTTTCCGGCGAAGTCGGCGGCATGGGGCTTTCGAATGTGGGACGCAGATTAAAGCTGTACTTCGGACATGCCGGCGATGAGCGCGAAAGCCTTGTCGTTCAAAGCAGCCCCGGCGCCGGCACGAGCGTCAGTTTTGAAATTCCGGTGAATGACGGAGGTGCGCAATGATTCATATGCAAAAAACGATCATGATCGTCGACGACGAGCCTTTAACCCGGCAGGGTCTGCAAAAAACGCTGGAATTTTGGTCAGCCGGGCGCTACCGGATTGTGTGCGCGGACAGCGGCGTGCAGGCCATCGATATGCTGCATGACAACCCGGTCCATCTGCTGATCACCGATATCCGGATGCCGGAAGTCAGCGGTCTGCGTCTCGTCGAGCTGCTGAATCGCAGGCCGCACAAGCCGGTTGTGATCATCATCTCGGGCCATCCCGATTTTGATTACGCGCAGACGGCGATCCAATTGGGCGTGGTCAATTATTTGCTGAAGCCGCTGCAAAAGAAAAAGCTGATCGAAGCCGTCGAGCAGGCGATGACGATCGAGGAGGCGCGCGAAAGAGTCGGAGCGATGGAGAAAATGGTGGATACCCGGCTGATGGACGCGCGGGAGGAGCATCCGCACATCAGCGATCCGATTCGCGAAGCGCTGCGCTATGTGGACGAGCACAAGGGAGAGCCGCTCTCCTTACGCGAGGTGGCGGACCGCGTCCATTTGAACCCGAGCTATTTCAGCTCGCTGTTCAAGGAGCAAACGGGCCTTACGTTCAGCGAGTACGTGACCCGCAGCCGGCTGCAAAAAGCGAAGGAGCTGCTGATCCGGACCAAGCGGCCTGTCGCGGAAATCGCCGAGCAGGTCGGGTACCGGACGGCGAAATATTTTATCACCCTGTTCAAGGAATACGAAGGCAAGAGCCCCGCGCAATATCGCAAGGAAATGGCCGACCCGGGAAATGAAATCTAAAAAAAGTGGAACTTTTGCTAAACATCGTTGCCTTACCCCCTCTGGAAGATTCTGCTAGAATAAAATTCGGAAAGCCAAATTGATGAAGGGGGATTCGAAAGATTATGAAAAAAGCGCTTACATTCTCATTACTGCTTACAGTTTCCATGGGAACTGTATTGGCAGGCTGCTCAAGCTCCAAAGAGGCGAACGCCGGACAAAGCCAAAGCGCAAGCCCGCAGGCGTCGGCCAAAGCGGGAGATAGCGGCGGCACGGCCAAGTCCGACAAAAAAGCGACGATCAAATTCATGCATTTGTGGCCCGCAGGCAGCTCGGCTACGCAAAATAAAATCGTCAATCAAATCATTACGGAGTTTCAAACGGCCAATCCGAACATCAAGATCGAGCAGGAAGTGCTGGAAAACGAACAATACAAAAATAAGATGAAAATCCTCTCCACCTCCAATGAACTCCCGGATGTGGGCATGACCTGGGCCGCGGGTTACATGGATCCTTATGTGAAAGGCGGCCTGTTCACACCGCTTGACGATGTGCTGCAGAGCAGCGATTTAAACGGCAAATTCGTCAAGGGAACGACGGAGGCTTACGCTTTCGGCGGCAAGACGTACGCGCTTCCGGTAGAGCTGAATATCGTGCCGGTCTATTATAACAAAGACCTGTTCGCCAAAAACAACGTGCAGGTTCCGAAAACGTACGATGAACTCAAGCAAGCTGTGAAAACGCTTAGCGCCGCAGGCGTCGCGCCGATTGCGCTGGGCAACAAGGACCGCTGGACAGGCTCGCTGTGGTACATGTATTTTGCCGACCGGGTCGGCGGCAAGGAAACGTTGAAAAAAGCGATCGACCGCAGCGGCTCGTTCGAAGATCCGAGCCTGATCGCCGCAGCCAAGGACGTGCAGGAGCTCGTCGGCTTGAACGCTTTTAACAAAGGCTTCAACGGCTTATCCAACGACGAGGGCAAATCCGAGTTCATGAACGGCAAAGCGGCCATGTACCTGATGGGGACATGGGAGCTTCCGAACTACACGACGAACAAAGACGTGCCGCAGGATTTTAAAGACAAGATCGGCTTCTTCAAGTTCCCGACCGTAGAGGGCGGCAAAGGCGATGCGAACAGTTGGGTCGGCGGGCCGGGTGTCGGGATGTTCGTTGGGGAGAACTCCAAAGTGAAAGACGAGGCCAAGGCGTTCATCAAATTTTTCATTACCAAGTGGGGCGAGCATTCGGTTACGGAAGCCGGCGTGATTCCCGCAACCAAAGTGGACACTTCCAAAATCCAGCTGCCGAAGCTGTACATCGACCTGCTGAACGAGCTGAATCAAGCGAGCAACATTACACTGTTCGCCGATGTGCAAATGAAGCCGGGCGCGGCGGAAACCCATCTGAACATGATACAGGCGCTGTTCGGCAAAGCTGCCACTCCGGAGGAGTTCGCCAAGAAGCATGAAGAGGCGCTGGCCAAAGAAGCGGGGAAATAAAGGAATTTCGGAGGAGTCGAGCTGCTATGGATAAAGTCATGTCCGACAAAAGAATCATAGCGCTATACGTGCTGCCTGCGCTCTTCATGATATTGGCGCTGATTTATATCCCGATCGTGCTGACCGGTTATTACGGCTTGATGAAGTGGGACGGCGTTGGAGCTATGACGTTTATCGGTACGAAAAACTATGTACAACTGTTGAAAGACGCGCTGTTTTGGCAGAGCGCGGGCCATTCGTTCCTGCTAGCCGTATTTTCGACGCTAAGCCTGATCGGCTACTTGCTGGTCGCGCTTGTGCTGTCCGGCTCCATTAAAGGAGCGGGCCTGCTGCGCAAAATATATTTGATCCCGATGCTGCTGTCATCGGTCGCCATCGCGCAGCTTTGGCTAAAAATATTTCACCCGTCGAACGGCGTGCTGAACACGGTGCTCGAAGCGGCGGGCATCAAGAATACGCCGGAGTGGCTGGCCGATCCGTCCATCGTGCTGTACGCTATTTTCATCCCGATTCTTTGGCAATATGCGGGCTTTTACATCTTGATTTACTATGCTGCGCTGAAAAATATCCCGTCATCGCTGATCGAAGCCGCCAGAATCGACGGAGCGAATCCGTGGCATATCGCTTTGCGAATCAAGCTGCCGCTGATCGCGGAGGTGGTCAAGGTGACGGTCGTGCTTGCCGTCGTCGGGTCGCTCAAATATTTCGATCTGATCTACGTAATGACGGGCGGCGGCCCTAACCGGGCGAGCGAAGTGATGGCCTCCTACATGTACCAAAAGGCGTTTAAAGGCTACGATTTCGGATACGCCAGCGCAATCGGTTTTTTCCTGCTGCTCATATGCCTGGTCGTTACCTGGCTGATCCGCAAAGCGACCGCAACGAAAGAGGAAATTCAATATTCGTGAGAGAGGAGGGGCTGCACCTGAGTACAGCGACCGCTTTGCGCGCCCGGCCGAAGGCCGAAGGCTCCAAACTGCCGCAGCGGCTCGGATACGGGCTGCTGTATGTGATCCTGATTGCCGTAGCGGCACTGCAAGTGCTGCCGCTCATTTGGCTGCTGCTGTTCTCGCTGAAGAACAGCCAGGAAGTGTTTAATCTGCCGCCGTTCGCCCTGCCTGCGCAGTTGCGCTGGGAAAATTACGCCAAGGTATGGACCGAGGGCCATATCAGCCTGTATTTTTTCAACAGCGTATGGATTACGGTTTTGGCCGTCGTTTTGACGGTTTTGCTGGCAAGCCTGGTCACGTTTGCGATAACGCGGATGAAATGGCGGCTGAAGTCGTTCGTTCTCGGCTTGTTCATGATCGGCCTCATGATCCCGGTTCATTCCACTTTAATTCCGCTGTTCAGCATGTTCAAGAAAATGAATCTGATCGATCATCCGCTATCCATCGTGCTCTCGTATACCGCTTTTAATATGCCGATTACGATCATGATCCTCCTCGGCTTCTACTACACGCTGCCCCGCGAGGTGGAAGAGGCCGCTGTCATGGACGGCTGCTCGATCAACCGGATGTTCGCCCGGATCACGCTGCCGATGACCGCTTCCGTAATGACGACGACCGCTATTATCAACATGATCTACAACTGGAACGAATTTATTTTCGTCAATACGTTCATCAGCTCCGACAAGCTGAAGACGCTGACGGTCGGCGTGCAAAATTTCATCGGCCAGTACACCACCGACTGGGGAGCGATCGGAGCGACGCTGATGATCAGTATTTTGCCGATTTTGGCCGCTTTTATCGTGCTCAGCAATCGGATCGTGGAAGGAATTGCCGCCGGATCGGTCAAGGGCTGACAAGCCTATTATTTCATTACATTGCCGCGTGAATCGCGGCTTTTGTATTTCATAGGATAATTGTTCGACTGGTCATTCTTCAAGTGAGGTGAATTATGGGCTTCAAATTAAAGCAGCAGCGTTTTTTTGCGTTTTTACTCATTGCAGGAGTAATGATATGTCTTATATGGTTATTTCGTTCGGCTTTTTTTAGTGTGCAAAAAGTTGATCACATGGACTATAAAGGCTGGATAACAGGAATTGCAGCTAATCAGGAAATATCGATACTGGATACTGTAAGCGGGGATGTCAAGACCTTGGTTAAAGGCGGAGTTTGGCTGGTCAAAAGAGCGGAGGAAGTGAATGGGGCGGAGAGTATGAAGTTTTATATGTCCCAGAACGACTTGGAAGATTTAATTAAAAAATATGGCGGGCAACCTGTTCAGCTTGACGACGCCGGAGGGTATTTGATGGTAGAATTTACGGCGTCCGTGATTTCGCCCGATGGCGGGAAGATTGTATACAGCGCCACATTAAACTGTAATTATGCCAAAGGAGAAAATGTTCCGCTATGGTTGGCATCAAGTATCTGGACTTATGACCTGAAAAGCGGTGAAAATAAAATGATATATACGTCATCCGATGCAAAGAACGAGCTGTGATGCAGATTGGGAATCTGATGCCGCGGCAGCTTTAATGATCCAAAACAAATACGGTGAGGTCAGGTAATCCGCTCCTCGCCGTATTTGTTTTTTTCGAAAACCAATATTGGCAAAATATCATCCCGGTCCCCCTTTCCGGCGTTCCGGCACATTTCATAATTTTTCATACTTTTTTTATGAGGGCTTTATAAGTGCGTTTTAGGATGAAAGGCGGAGAAGAATCAGGAAAGGATGTGTGCGATGAAGCCAACTCGTAAATCGCTCTATGTGCTGGCAGCCGTTATGGCGATCGGAGTTCCGACGCTGACAGGTTGCTCAGTACCCGGAAAGGCGAAGGACTCTGCTGCGGTTGCGGCAGCGGGAATGACAGGCAAATATGTGGGAACGGCACAGGCGGCTCTGGCCGATTGGACACAGCAAATGGATCAGACAGGCAATATCGAGCCGGCTGCTCAAATTGGAGTCGTGCTGAAGACGGACGGCGATGTCGTCAAACTGCTGAAAAAGAAAGGCGATGCCGTGCACAAGGGAGACCTGCTGCTACAGCTCGATACTACCGATATTCAGCGGCAGAAGCAGCAGGCTGATTATGCGCTGCAAAGCGCCCAATTGCAATACGAACAAGCGGAAAAGAATTTGCAAGAGAACCAACTGGAGTTGACCAACAATCTGCAAAAGAGCGAACTCAACCTGGCGGATGTTCAGGAGCAATATAACAAGCTTCAAAACGATTACAACTCCGGGCTTGTGTCAAAGCACGATCTCGATCAGATGAAGCGCAAGCTTGATAGCGCGGAATTGGACCGCCAGATTGTGCAGTCGAAGCTGGATGCCCTGCGAAACACAGATCCGCTCGCCGCAGCCCGTTATTCGCTGCAATCCAGTCAGATTGGAGCCCAGAATGCGGACCGTCTGCTAAGCTATTGCGATGTGACGGCGCCGGTAGACGGTATCCTGACGGACTTCCCGGCAGACCTGGGCATGACCTTAAATAAGGGGTTCAAAGCGGCCGTGATCGGAACTATCGATAAAGTCAAGGTAACAGCCGATCTCACGGATGAGCAGCTGCCGCTGCTGGCAGGCAGAGATACGCTGTCATTCACAGCGGATGGGGCTTCCTCGGTTTATCAGGGGAAGGTAACTTATTTGGCGGCAGTAGCGGATCAACAGACCCGGACATACCGTCTGGAGCTGGAGGCCGAGAATCCTAACGGGGAAATCAAAGTGGGCAGCCGCGCGCATATACAGTTAGCGGGCAAGCAGGAGAATAAGGTGTTGGCGGTGCCTGCTTCCGCGATCGTCAAGGAGGGCGCGGACGCCTACGTCTTCGTTGTACAGGATCAAAAAGCTGTCAGGCGCAAAGTAACACTTGGAAAAACGCGCGATGACAAGCAAGAGATTAAGAGCGGGCTGCAAGTTGGCGACTCTGTCATTACCTCAGGACTTTACCAACTTAAGGATCGGGATCCGGTTGTCATCTCCCCATAGCGGATGTTCTGACGAAAAGATACCTGCTATAGGAACGGAAAGGGGAGAATTCTTGTGGCCAAGCTTATACAGCTCTTGTTGAAATATCAGAAAGTGACCATTGTCTTTTTTATAATTGCCGTATTGATCGGGTTTACCAGCTTCTCATCATTGAACCGCAAGGAGAACCCCTCTATTGCCGTCAATACGGCGACAGTGACAACCCAGTTTCCCGGAGCTTCTCCGGAAGATGTCGAGCAGCTCGTGACAAAGCCGCTTGAGGACAAGATCAAGGAAATGGAGTTGATCGATTCGGTCACCTCGTCTTCTTCGGAAGGAGTCTCATTAATTGTCGTCAAGCTGAAACCGGTGCTGAACGGAGAGAAGGAATATCCGGCGCAGTGGGGTATTTTGCGGCAAAAGGTGCAAGATGCCGAAAGCAGTCTGGCGGAGGGAGCCGAGACACCCGTCATCAATACGGACCTCGTTTCGACGGCGGTTAGTATTTATCATATGGTCGTGGCCAACGAAAGCGATCTTGAGCTGCTTCGACCGGTTACCGATACGTGGAAGAATGAGCTTTCCCACGTAACCGGAGTGAGCGGTGTGGAGATTAAGGGTCTTCCCGACATGCAGGTACGGGTTGATCTGGATATGAAGAAATTGGATCAATACCAGCTTACCTGGCAAAGCGTCTCCCAAGTGCTGCAGGATGCCCAGAAGCGGGTGCCGCCGGGCAAAATGACCGACAACGGGAAGAGAACTTTTCTGGACCTGACGGGCGATTGGAAGTCCGTAGACGACATTGCGAACAGCATCGTTTATCGCAATCCGGCGTCGGGCACACCGATTCGCGTCAGTGACGTTGCGAGTGTGAAGCTGGCCCCCAAGGAATTCGAGCAGGGCATCTATGTGAACGGGAAGCCTGCTGTCGATGTTATTGTTCAGACAAGAGGCGATGTCGATATTCCGACGGTAAACAAGGCTGTAGAACAGAAGTTGTCGGAGCTGTCAGGAGGGCTGCCGAAGCAGGTTAAGCTGGTTCCCATGTTCTCCGAGGCGGACAATGTGAACGATTTGTTCCATACCTTGACCAGAGAGCTGATTACCGGAATGGTTGCCGTACTCGTCGTATGCTCGCTCGGTCTCAGCCCGCTTACGTCCTTTATTGTTGCGCTTGCCATTCCGATCTCAGTGGCCGTAGCATTCATCCCGCTGCAAATGTTCGGCGTCGATCTTAACCAGATCACGATCGTTTCGCTTGTCATTGTACTGGGCATTCTCGTCGATGACGCCATTGTCGTCAACGACAATATTCAGCGGCGGCTCGATCTCGGCGATTCGCCCCATCAAGCCGCATTATTCGGCAGTCTGGATGTGAATGTCTCGATCTTGACGGCGACGGCAGCGACGGCGGCCGCATTTTTCCCGCTGTACTTTTTAACCGGCAGCATCGGGGATTTCATAAGGCCAATACCGGTCGTCATTTCTTTAACACTTGCAGCTTCCATGCTCATGTCGTTGACCGTTGTCCCGATTTTTCGGCGCTGGCATGCCGTAAGGCGCAGAGCGAAGGCGGGCTCGATGCCGACGAATAGACCCCCTGGACTGTTGGGGGGAGCCCTTGAGAAGCTCAGTCTGGTCTATGAGGCTCTGATCAAACGCTTGCTGCGGAGGCCGCTGCTTACCGGCGGTATCGCGCTTCTGATCGGCACCTCCACCTATTTGCTCGTTCCTCTATTGGGCGTGCAATTTTTCCCGAAAGCGGAACGATCGGAGATGCTGGTCGACATTACAATGCCGGTCGGAAGCATCTACGCGAATAACGCCGATGTGGTGCAAGGCATGGCCGCATGGGTTCGGCAGCAGCCCGGAGTAAAGTCGGTTACGGGGTATGCAGGAAGCACGGCGCCGAAGTTCTATTATGCGGAACAGGAGCAAGTCGGCAACCTCTTGGGGCAGCTTTATGTATCTATCGATACCCATAAGCTTCAGACCAATGAAGTGATCGGACCCTGGAAGAAGCAGCTCGGTGCGATGTACCCGGACGTCACAGTGCTTCCTCGCGAGCTGGAGCAGGGACCTCCTGTAGGCGCACCGGTCGCGATTCGCATAAGCGGGCCCGATGTGAATGAACTGGAAAGCTTGTCCTCGCTTGTTCAGGGGCAGCTAAAGTCCATACCAGGCGTAATCAGCGCGTCCGATGATATAGGAGATCCCCTATACTCGCTTCAGTTGCGGCTGAACCGCGATAAGGCAGGAAATTACGGCATCTCGGATCAGGCGCTTTCATCCACGGTACGGCTAGTATCGGACGGCCTGAAGGTCGCGAGCTGGAATGTCGACGATCAAGGCTACGATGTCGTATTGTACAACAAGGATAAGGCAACCTCCACAGATGCGCTGCATGCGCTGCTGGTTCCGGCCAAGAACGGACAGAACTATCCTCTGGACGAATTCGTGCAGACGGAATCCAGTCGCAGATTGCCCAAAATTCGCCATTATAACGAAGTGAGGACAGTAACCGTCTTGGGTTATACAGACGAACATACGAACGCTGCGAAAGTCGTCCGGGAACTGGAGCCAGGCCTGAAGCGCATTGCTTTGCCGCCCGGATACACGGTAACCATTGGCGGCGAGAATGAAAGCCGCAATAGTGCGTTCTCGTCCTTGGGCATTTTGTTTGTAGTCGTCCTGCTATTGATTTATCTTTTTATAGCCATTCAATTTTATTCACTCAGCATCCCGCTGCTCATTCTATCGACCGTTTACTTGGCTGTGGGAGGGGCTATGATTGGGCTTTTCGTTACGGGTTCCTCAATCGGGTTTATGTCAATGATGGGGCTCGTCAGTCTTGCGGGGGTTGTGGTACGGAACGGGATTGTGCTGATCGAATTTATTCAGCAGGCGATGGAGCATGGGCTCTCGCTGCACGATGCGGTCATCCAGGGCGGCAAGGCCCGGCTGAGGCCGATACTGCTGACGACGGCGACGGCCATTGCAGGAATGGTGCCGATGGCCATTGAGGGGGGAAGCCTCTGGCGACCGATGGCGTCTGCGATCATCGCCGGACTTCTGTTCTCAACGGTGCTGACACTGGTAGTCGTTCCATCCCTTTATTACAAGCTGGAAGATTTAAGGCAATCGCGAAGAAGCAGGCATCATGAAGCGGCAGAAGACGGCTTCAATCCGCAATCGAAGGGAGAACTTGGCAGATGAGAACAATGAATTGGATAAAAATAGGGAGTGCCGCAGCGCTGCTCTTATACGCTTGGCCTACAGGCGCGGCATGGGCGGAGGCATCTGGAACGGCCGGAGCTGCCGTATCCGCCCCTTCCGCCGGGGACGCCGCCGTTGCCGCAGTCTCCCAGACTTATGCGCTGACCGAACAGTTGGACGTTCGAATTAAAAGCGTTGCAAGCTTGCCTGCGGTAGACGGAACCCAGGCAAGCGCTGTCGTGCTGTTGACGAATCATAGCAGCGAGAAGGTACGTGTGCCTGAATACGAGCTTCATCTTATCGCTAAGAACGGCAGCGATTATCTGCTGGCGAGCAGCGCCGACAATGTGACGGCCGTCTTGCCGGACAGCACGGTGGAGCTAAGCTACCTTATTCAGATCAACGGGAAAGGCAAGGTTGAGCCGGATCAACTGAGCTGGCAGGATGTGAATGACTATGTGTTCCCCAAGACGATCCAGGAGGTGTTGTCCATCCCGGTTTCGAACCGGGTATGGACAGGGATCGACAGCGATACCGACGAAGCCAAGCTTCCATCCGTCCGCTGGAATGAACCGTTTGCCCTCGCCGATCTGGATTCTCCCATCCGATATCGTCTCACACAGGCGGATGACAAGGATACCGGAGAAGGCCATTCCATCACGGTTCAGGTGCTGGCGGACAATACGGATTCCAGCCGGATCCAATCCGTTCCTTCATTCGTTATCGGGGCCGGCGACAGCTCCCATCTGACGGCAGGACGACTGTCGGAGACGGCTCCGGTCACGCTTCAACCCGGGGAGAAGAAATACTTGCACTTTCAGATAGACTTCGATAAAGATGCGCATCCAAAATCATATGAAGTGTTATCTGCGGAGCATTTTACGAAAACAGCTTCGGGCGGCCAGGCATCCACAGTTAGCTATACGGCAGGCATGTACCGGATTCCTCTGGAGGCGGGATCATTGACTTCCCAAGGACAGACCTCCGCTAACTATGCATTCGGGACGCCGATTACACTTGACCGGGTTAGCGATGACGTTCCTAACGGACTTGAGGTAAAGCTGGTCGACCTTCATCGTTTGACCACCGACGATCTTGGCAACGATACAATGGTAGCTCGATTCCTGTTCACCAATACCGGAAATTCCACGATCCCGAAGCCGGCCTTGCAGACCGAGCTGGAGTCGAAATCCATGCAATACACCGGCACTGCATTCCAGTCAGCCGTACAGCTGCTTACTCCGGGCTCGACCTATCTGTTCAGCTATTCCTATTCTGTGCCGCCGGAAGCCGGCGATGATTCTTTCGTCCTGAAGGTGAAGGGCGCTTCCGGCTCATCGGGTTCGAATGTATTGGCGGCGGTACGGGTTGCGCCAGGCAGCGGCAATGCCGAGCGTGATATGATGTTTTATCCTTTCAAGGTAACGTACGATCGGCCAAGCTTCGTAGGCTGGACTGCCTCGATCAATCCGATGACGAGGGCAACCGAATATTCCTATAAATTAATTATGGATTTGAATATAGACAAGCTTGCTCAGGTGGTTCCGGACAATTCGCTCTCGCAGTTGCGGATTGATTTGACGGATGTGAACGGCTCTGTGCTGGCTACGAGAACGCTGGCCTTCGCGGGTCCGAACCGGACGCTCAGCGGTAAACAGGATTTGGTCTTCTCTAATCTGAACACGGAATTGCTGGCGCCGCTGACGGTGAAGATATACGAGGATGTACAGACGCCTTCCGGTATAGCTCAACGTCTGCTCGAGACGTTCCAGTCTTAGATCGGGACCGGCATTCATTTTCAATGAATCTTTTAAGTCATGCTATAATTGAAAAAGGAAACTCTTACGAAAGGGGGCGGTTTTGTGTACGATGCGGTGGTGCTGATAGCGGACGATGACAAGGAAATTGTCGAACTGATTGCAGACAGCTTGGAGGATGAGGGTTGCAGAATCGTAAAGGCCTATTCCGGCATTGAAGTGCTGCATCTTTTGGAGAATGATCCGAAGGTTCACTTAATCCTTCTGGATATCATGATGCCCGGCATGAACGGAATGGATGTTTGCCGCACCATCCGCAGCCGCACGGCGTCCCCGATCGTCTTCTTGAGTGCGAAGGATCGTGATATGGACAAGGTTTTAGGTCTGGAGGTCGGCGCTGACGACTACCTCACGAAGCCATTTAGCATAGATGTGCTTGTGGCGCGGGTGAAGGCTCATCTCCGAAGACAATTTAGGATGCAAGGGACAGAGGATACCGGGATAATCAAGGTGTCCGGATTGCAAATTAATAAAAATAAATATGAAGTGCTTAAGAACGGCGAGAAAATCGAGCTTTCCAATAAAGAGTTTCAATTGCTCGCCTATTTGGCCGAGCATTCGAATCAGGTGCTTAGCCGCGAACAAATCTACGAGGCGATTTGGGGCGAATATGTGTACGGCGATTTAAATACGGTCACAGTCCACATCAAGAATATCCGTAAGAAAATCGACCCGGATAACCAGTATATTCTGACCATCTGGGGCGTTGGATATAAATTTAACGGAGGAGGCGGAGGAAGCAGATGAAGCTGACCGGTAAATTCGTCTTTCTGTTGGCGCTGCTCCTTTTCATCCATACGGTCTCCTTGTTGGTTTATTACCGTACCTCGGTAGCCGCACAATTGTTAGGCGATCTCCAGAGAATGAAGGAGCATAGTGTAGAGCAAGACAACGAATATACGAAGATGATCGAACAACTCGTCTCCGATAGAATACAGTTGGAGGCCTACCTTAACCGAATCTCCTATGAACGCCATGCGGCATTTACGATTAACGACCTCGAAGGCCGGGAAGTGCTGCATATAGATAAGACTCATAAGGGAATTTGGCAGTTTGGGAACATAAATGTGGCTTTCGTAAACGGGCGTGCGGCTTATATTGTGGACATTAAGACACCTATGGGGTTTACCGAAGTGCTGTCGCATATGCACACCGTATTGCGTCTTCTCTACTTTGATCTCATCTCGATCGTCGTCATTTTACTAATTCTTATGCTCTATTTCCGGTATGATGTGGTCAAACCGCTTTACACCTTGCATCAAGCGATCGATAAGGTGAACTTCCGGAATTTTTTCGTATCCCTCAGTCATCGGCGAAAGGATGAGATCGGCAGTCTGTTCCACAAATTCGAGGAAATGGGCGAACGGCTGGGAAACGCCAAGAAGGAGCAGATCGAAATGGTTTCGGCAATCTCTCATGATATCAAGACGCCGCTAACCTCCATTTTGGGCTACATGCAAAGGCTGTCCGCAGGCAAAGTGAATACCGACGAAAAGCGCCAAGACTATTATGAGATTATTTATCACAAGGCCAAGGACATAGAGAAGCTGATTCAGGATTTCTCCACTTATACGATAAGCGAGGAGGCCGCTCTGCAATTAAACGTCAAACCGGTCCCTGCTGCGGATTTTGTCCAAAGTCTTTTGGTGGAATATTCGGAAGAGATGCAGACCCGGGAAGCTGAGCTTACGACGAAAGTCTCGATCCCCCCTTCGACTCTGCTGCTCATTGACAGCAGCCAGCTGCGCCGCGTGTTCGCAAACTTGGTCAGCAATTCACTGCGCTATGTCGAGCCTCCCGTGCAGATTGAGTTGTCCTGCAGAGTCTTGGGGGAACAGGCGGTGATTGCATTGGAGGACAACGGCCCGGGCGTTCCGGAGAATGAAAGAAAGGACATCTTTAACAAGTTCTATCGTACGGAAAAATCGAGGTCGCGAGAAAAGGGAGGCAGCGGGCTTGGCCTTGCCATTTGCCGGGACATTGTGGAAGCGCACGGGGGCAGGATTCGAGCCTACGAATCTTCGCTCGGGGGCCTTGGCGTCGAATTTACTTTGCCGGTGATAGCGTAGTTGTACAACTGGTCGAAATCATACCGGCTCAACCCGATGCCGGAATCGATGCTTTTCTGCATAGCGATGAATAACGACTGCTTTCGTGCCGCACATAAGCCGCATGCAAGCAGTCATTTTCGTGTAAACCGGCCTTCTGCAGGGTTCGCAGGCGGACTTCCGGGGCACAATTGTTTTTACGGGACTTTTGCGCTTTGACCGCGGCTCCCATTGACATCCCATGTTATTTTATATACATTTTAAACAAATAGATTGTTTGCAAATCGAATGGACGGAAAGGAATTGTAAGCCATGAGCAGCAGTGAATATTTAAAATTGGAAAACCAGCTATGCTTCAATCTGTATGCCAGTTCCCGCGCGGTCACTCGCCTGTACCGCCCGATGCTGGACGAGTTGGGGCTGACGTACCCGCAGTATCTGGTTTTGCTCGTGCTGTGGGACCAACAGGAGAGCACGGTCAAGGAGCTCAGCGAGAAGCTGGATCTGGACTCCGGCACGCTGACGCCCATGCTCAAGCGCATGGAAGCCCAGAAGCTGATCCAAAGGCAAAGATCGCAGGAAGACGAGCGGATCGTCAACATCAAAATTACGGACAGCGGAATGGCGCTCTACCAAAAAGCGCTGTGCATTCCCCAAACGCTGCATACGATGCTCGCCGAGAGCCGGCTGACGCCGGAAGACATAGCCAAATTCAGCGAGCTGCTCAAGCTGTTCCTGATCGATGTGAATGCGGTCCAGTAATACTCCGACCGGCAACCGAAACTCCCCCATATCCGAAAGTTTGCAAGCGTCGATTTGCAAACTTTTTTTCTGTTTTCGCCTTTTTTGAGGACTAGGACTCTGGTAATATAAAGAGAAAGTCGAATTTTGTATTCTTAAGAAAAGGGAGGATGCCCCTTGAATCACGGCCAGATATACGACATTCATAATATGCTTCAGAGCAAAGGAATACTAATCTGCTTTTCCGGCCGGCTTTCCCAAGGATTAATCGAAGAATACGGGGAAGCGGTCAAAAGGTACATGGAGAACGACAATCGTCCGAAAACGGAAATTTTCAATATTTTCTCCATATTTATCGAACAGACGCAGAACATCAAAAATTATTGCGCGGCCAAAGCATCCGGCAGCAGCGCCGAACGTATCGAGCAATCGGCGATCGTGACGATCGGGAAGTGGGAAGCGGGAAATTACGTTTGCTGCGGCAACCTGATCGAGAACGCGGATCTCGCTCCTCTCGTGGCGCATATCGAACAATTGGCCGCCATGGATAAGGACGGACTGAAAAAGCTTTTCAAAGAGAAGCTCAGGGAGGAGCTTCCGGAAGCGCAATCAAGTGCAGGCATCGGCTTGATCGATATGGCAAGAAAAGCCAGTCTTCCGCTGGAATATTCCATTTCCCCAATTGACGAGCACTTGTCATTTTTTACATTAAAGGCGGTTGTTTAATGGTGGCAGACCTACATCTTATGCGCATAGAAGGATCAAGAAGCACACCGGAAATTCATTTCGATCCGCAACTTCACGTTTTGGCGATCAGAGGCCAGTCGTTTCCCGAAAATGCGTTCAAGTTTTACGAGCCGGTTCTGGCATGGGTGGGCGCGTATTTGGAGCAGTTGCAAGAGGAAGCGATCGTCAAGTTCGAGCTGATGCTGCCTTACATCAACACCAGCAGTACGAAATGCATCATGACGATGCTGGAGAAGCTGGACGAGGCGCACGCAGGCGGCAAAAACATTCAATTATATTGGTATTACGACGCAGACAACGAGAGCGAGCTGGAGTGTGCGCAGGAATTTAAAGAAGATTTGACGCTGCCGTTTCATCTGATCGCCAAGGAAGACCGCGGATAGATGAAACCCGGCGCCCCTATAACCGCAGGCGACAGACAGCAGTCCGGCCGCAGCGATCGCTTCCATGATCGCGACGTGATCCGAGTGGTAGCGCTTGCCAGCGCGCTTATCGTTTTTTCCATGCTGCTCATCGGCTTTTTATCGTATTATTTTACGGAAAAAGAAGTTATCACAAAGCTGAAAAGCAAAGAGCTCGGCTACATCGCCCAATCCGTATCTTCAAAAGTGGAGGGCCGGATCGAGCGGGCCAAGGAAACGTCGAGGCTGCTGGCCGACGACCCTGCCGTCCTCGAATGGATCGGCGGCGGAGAACAGGACGAGCAGCTTACGCGCCTGATCAGGGAAAGGCTCGTGATGAGCAGCCGGCAGTTCGATTACGACAATTCCTTCATCGTCAGCGCGCTTACCGGCCATTATTGGTCGGAAAACGGCTCGATCCTCTCCACAGTGTCCAGGGACAAGCCGGATGACAAATGGTTTTATCAAACGCTCGAATCGGGGAAAAAAACGGCTGTCGTCGTCGACTATAACGTGGAGCGCCGGCAATCGTACGTATTCGTCAACGTGCTGATCGGCGAAACGGACCGTCCGCTCGGCGTAGCCGGCGTGGGCCTCAGCCTCAAAGGGCTGTCCGATGATTTCCAGAAGTATAAATATTCGGAAAAGAGCCAAATGTGGATGATTGACGGGATGGGCGTCATCCATCTGTCGGACCGCTACGATCAGACAGGCAAGCTGATATCCGGCTTTGTTTCTAGTGATACGTATGCCAAAGTGATGGAGCAGTTCAATCAGGATGTGCAGGTTCTGGAGTCGCAAAATCCGAATGGCGAGCTGGTCGACCTCATCAGCTATCCGATCCCGTCGATGAAAATGCGGCTGTTGTTTCAAATCCCGCGGACCGATACCGTATATTTTTTGGACAATATTAAAGTGAATACGGCCGTCGCGATCGTGATCTCCCTGCTGGCGATCGTCTTCCTGTTCTACTATGTATCGCGGAAGCTGGCTAACCCGTACAAGCGCGCCCTGCAGCTCAATCAGCGGCTGGAAGTTCTCGTCGGGCAAAGGACGAGGGAGGTTGAGGAGCGCAGCCGGGAGCTGCTGGACAGCATCGATTATGCCAAGCGGATACAGGAATCCGCGCTTCCCGATCCGGCCCTGCTGGACCGGCTCTGGGAGCAGTATTTCGTCATCTGGCGCCCGCGGGACGGGGTAGGCGGCGATTTTTATTGGCTGAGCGAGACGAAGCGGGGGTATTACGTGGCCGTCGGGGACTGCACCGGCCACGGCGTACCGGGCGCGTTCATGACGATGCTCGGCATATCGCTGTTGAATCAGATCGCCGACCGCAGCGAGGAAGGCGACCCGGCGGGCATCCTGGGCAAGCTCAACCAAGCGGTCAAAGAGACGCTCAGGCAGCAGCACAATGAGGGGCTCGCCGATGACGGTCTGGATCTTGCCTTGTGCTACGTCGGGCAGGATGAAATCGTATTTGCCGGCGGTGGCAGCGCGATCTATGTGCAGGACGGCGATGAGGGCGTACAGCTGTACAAAGGCGACAAGCAGAGCATCGGTTACCGGCGGACTCCGGCCGAATATGCGTACGCCAACCACCGGATCGCGGTGCGGGAGCACACGACCGTATATATGGCTACGGACGGCATTGCAGACCAAAGCGGCGGGGAAAAAGGCTTTTCATTCGGCAAAACCCGGCTGAAGCAGTTTATCGATGCGCATGCACGGCTGCCGCTGAACGAGCAGCAAGAGCTTTTTCGCCGGATGATGGACGAATACATGGGGACAGAAGCCCAGCGGGACGACTGGACTTTGCTTGCGTTCCGGCCTGAGCGGCGGCGAACATCTGACAATAAGGAGCTTGGTAACCGTGATAAGCTATCGGAGTGATCAGCAGAAAGGTTTTGAGAGCGAGTTGAATATGCTGTACGATGCCAAACGACTGGCTGTTCGGGAAGAGCACCAGGGCAACGAGCTTTTGACCGAATACCAAAAGCTGCTGTCCAGCTATGAGAAGCTGCTGCGCGTTACCAAAAAAATATTGTATATCAGCGATTTGCAGGGAATGGCGCTCAAGCGGTGCGAAGACGATATCAAAGCGCTGCTGAACAACGCCAATCAGGGGTTTTTGACGTTTGACGCGAAAGGGATCGTGCAGAAGCAGTACAGCGATGCGTGCCTGCGCATTTTAAACAAGCGGCCGAGCGGCATTCATTTCGCGGAATTGTTGTGGGAGAGCGGGAGCGCGGAGCGGAAAAGCGTGGAACAATGGCTGAGCCGCCTGTTCGGGGAGACGGATGCGGCTGTCAAAAACGCGCTTCTCGCCGAATTGCCGGGGAGAGCGGAAATCGGGAGCCGGCAAATCCAGCTCGAATACAAGTGGATCGAACCGGACCCGGACAGTCCCGCAGGTCAAGTCGTCATGGTCATGATGACGGATATGACGGACCAACTGCAGTCCCGTGCCCGAGCGGAGTATTTAAGCTTCCATGACAACCTTACCGGGTTGTACAACCGGGCCTACGTGGAAGCTGCGGTTCCCGGGCTGCTGACTGCGGAGCATATGCCGGTCAGTATCGTTCTTCTCGACATGAACGGCTTGAAGCTGGCGAATGACGTATTCGGCCATCAGCTAGGGGACCGTCTGCTGTCACAGGCTGCCGAGCTGATCCGGCAATGCTTCGGGGACGAGGCGCTGGCGGCGAGATGGGGCGGCGACGAATTCATCGTCCTGCTCTCCCGGACCGGGACAACCGCCTGCACGGAGAAGATCGAGCGGCTCAAGCAGGCTTGCGCCGAGCAGGAATCTTATCCGATCCAGGTCAGCATGGCGGCCGGCAGCGCGACGATGGTGCAGCCCGGCGATCATTTTCATCTGTTTTTCAACCTCGCCGAAAAAGAAATGTACAAGAACAAGCTGCTGGAAAGCAAGCAGGTGCGCAAGAGCCTGATGGCCAACATCAACGAGGCGATGTATGCAAGAAAGATCGAGGATCCCCGCCATATCGAGAGAATCGAGCGCCTGGCGCTGGGATTGGCGGCCCGAATCGGGATGGACCCGCAGTCCGCGGATACGATCAATCTGAAGCTGCTCGTGCGTCTGCATGACGTGGGCAAAGTCGTCATTCCCGAGCAAATTCTCGGCAAGACCGGATCGCTTACGGAAGAAGAGTGGAACGTGATGCGCTCCCACAGCGAGATCGGCTACCGGATGGCCTTGTCGCTCGGCGAGCCGGCTTTGGCCGAGGCGATATTGTCGATGCACGAGCGCTGGGACGGAGGCGGCTATCCGTACGGTCTGAAGGAGATGCAAATACCGAAGCTGTCGCGGCTTTTGGCTATTGTCGACAGTTATGATATTATGACGCATGATCATGTGTACCGCCAGGCGATCGGCAGCGAGCAGGCGCTTCAGGTCATTTTGGAGGAAAGCGGGAGGCAGTTCGATCCGAACCTGGCCGAAGATTTTTTTGCTTATATGACGACGACGGAAAGCGGGTCATCACTCAAAGAGGAGGGAAATCCGTGCCAAGACTAACGATTCGAGGCTTGAGCGCCGAACAAATTTGCCGCATCAGTTCGGGGCTCGCAAGCGAGCTTGCCGGAATTTGCGAATGCCCGGAGGATCATTTCACCCTGGAATGCGTCAACCACACCGCCATATTCGCAGGCAAAATAACGGAAACGTACCCGTTCATCGAAGTCGCCTGGTTTGACCGGGGCGCGGAAGTCCGCGGCAGAGTCGCCCGGGCGATCACCGACCACGTAATCCGGCTGGGACTGGCCGAAGTCGAGGTGGCGTTTATCGCCTACGAGAAGGACGCCTACTATATAAACGGGACCCCGTGCGGGTAGTGTACGATGTCAGGGGGCTGCTTCGGCAGGCCCCTTCGCGCATGGATGATGCAAGGAGCAGGATTGATCCGGCAGCACTGTCAAAATCCCGCCTGCATAGCCCCACGAGCAGCTCCCAACTGCACGACGGCGGTCGGTCAACCAGCGTTGGCAGTGTGCGGAAAGATAGCGCGCAATTGTGTCCGCGAAAGCAGAGCATCTGGTTGGCAAGGCAACGCGCCAGCTCCCAGCGCGCGGTGCTGCGCTCCATGACTGCGATCGGTTGACGTAGGGAAAACCTGCAAAAGTACAGTTTTTGCTCGGTTAATACGCTGGTCACGAAAAATTCCTGCAATAGTGCAGGCTTTCGCCAAAACGAACCATTTTCGGAAAAAACCTGCACTTTCGCAAATGCCCGAAACTCACCCGCCAGAGCCGTTCGCACAATTTGCCAGGTCGCACGAAGAAAACCTGCAAAAGTACAGTTTTTGCTCGGTTGCTGCGCTGGCTACGAAAAATTCCTGCAATAGTGCAGGCTTTTCGCCGCGAACAGGAGCTCAGATTCATTTTCATCGAAAATTCCTGCACAATTGCAGGCTTTTCACCAAAATGAACCATTTATTACGGAAAGCCTGCACTTTCGCAGGTTTTTTCCATGCCAAGCGGCCTTGTCCCCCCACTTCAGCGCCGCACCCAGTGGAAGTAGAGTCGAGGCTCACTTCAGCCCCGCACCCCGGTGCAGGCGAGACGCGGCTCACTTCAGCGCGCTGCAGCCGCTGGCAGGCGAGACGAGGCTGCGGGTTTTTGGCATGTGCAGGTGGCCCAATCCGGGGTTGCCTTTGGCGAGCTGCGAAGCAGAGAGCGCCGGAACCGAACTGCAAGGGGCATCCTCGCCCGTATCTGCTGTCCGGCGCTTCCAGCGTGTGGGCTTTTTCGTATGCATGTTCGAGGCATATAGTTGCCATGCCGATTAATATGGTACAATAGAAAACAGTGTATTTACGGAGAGAAGTGAGACCGCGATGACTTATTTCTTGTTTATTTTGGTCAACAATATTGTGCCTATCAGCATTATGATCGCTATCGGCGTAGGGATATACAGGGCGTTTCGGATAGACATCAAGACGCTGTCCAAGCTGAATTTTTACGTGTTTTCTCCTGCTTTGGTATTTGTAAAGCTTTATGAATCGGAGATCGATCTGCATGTGCTGATGCAAATACTGCTGTTTTTTGTGTTGTTTTTCAGCATGCTTATCGCGCTCGTCGAAATCGTGATCCGGGTGAAAAAGCTGCAGGGCGGCATGCGCAGCGCGATGCGCAACAGCGTGCTTTTTTACAATAGCGCCAATTACGCCATTCCGCTCAATCAGACGGTGTTTGCCGGGAACGCTTACACGCTGTCCATTCAGATCATCATTATGATTATGCAGTCGTTGATCCCGAACACCTACGGGGTGTACGCGATCAATGCGCACAAATCGAACTTCAAGGCGACGCTCAAAACGATGCTCTCCCTTCCGGTTATATATGCGATTCCCGCCGCCATTATTTTGCGTTACTTTCATTTGGACGTACCGCACCCGATTTATTTGCCGCTTCAATATATTTCGAATGCGTTTATGGCAACCGCGCTGCTCACGCTTGGGGTCCAATTGGGGGCCATGAAATGGAAATTCAAGCTGTCCGATGTGCTTGTCTCCAATATGTTGCGGCTGGCCGCCGGTCCGGCGCTCGGTTTTTTGGCGGTGTGGCTGCTCGGTCTTGAAGGCTTGACGGCCAAAGCGCTCGTCCTCTCCTGCGCGGTGCCCACGTCTTTAAGCAGCGTGCTGCTCGCGATCGAATACGACAATGAGCCGGAATTTTCTTCGCAAGCTGTATTTTCTTCGACATTATTCAGTATGATCACCATACCGGTTATGATCGTTCTGGTGGATTTTTTGTGAATTTAGAACTATTGATCCGGTTTTGAAGGACTTTTGGACGTGTGCAGCGAATTGTTCCCCAACTTTACAAATTTGGGGGGCATCATGCATGCGTTATTTATTTTGCCAGTATGTGACGATTGTCGATATGAATGAAGAGATTTTGTCGGAAGTGCTGTTCGAACACGGGGAATACGAATCGCCTGCGCTTTCCGTCGGCGCGTCGGTTGTTACTTATCAGTTGGGGCTGCAGGAATTCAACGTCGTCTATGACAAGCGGGAAGGCAAAACGGCCCGTGCGAAAATCGTGGACATCGAAATCGACCTGCTCAGGCAGCCCGTCATTACGAGAGTTTTTGTGGAACCGGTCAATCTTATCGTAGGCCAGCACGATATCGGGCAAATTAGCTGAAGCTTCCCGGTCATCTCCGGTTTCCCGGACTCCCCGGTGGATTCCTTTCGCAAAATCAGCTATGATTAGGAAGGAATATAATGACGGATGAAGGAGACTCGCTGCAATGATGAAACTATTTTTGTTCCTCGGCAGCATCAACGCATTTTTGTCGGTTGCCTTGGGAGCGTTCGGCGCGCACTACTTGAAACAGAAGCTGTCAGCCGACATGCTGGACGTCTTTCGTACGGGTGTCCAGTACCATATGATCCATGCGCTGGGACTAATTTTGATTGCCGTGTTGTCGGACAAGCTCGCTAACAGTTCCATGGTCCAGGTATCGGGTTGGGCACTGTTTATCGGAATCGTGCTTTTTTCCGGCAGCCTCTATGCATTAAGCCTGACCGGGATCAAATGGTTCGGACCGATTACGCCTTTGGGCGGAGTAAGCTTTTTGCTGGGATGGGTCTTGTTGGCGATAGCCGCATGGAAATGAGTCAAGAGTCGGATACTTCCGGCTCTTTTTTCATTTATTTGCCCTCCTTGCAGGAAAAAGCTTCTATAATGTAGAAAAGAATTCAATTAAAATGATCATTCTTCCGCACTCGAAAGGATGGGAAGCATGGCTGAATTCACAAGGAATTCATCAAATACCCGCGATCCGATTCAGTTGGAGCTCGGGCTGCCCGCCAGCGATGAGTTATTCCGTTACGTTTTTGGCCATGCAGCGACCGGGATGGCGCTTGTGAGCATGGAAGGCAAAATTCTTAAAGTGAATGATTCGTTATGCAGCCTGTTAGGTTACACGGAAGAGGAACTGCTTGTACGGAGCGTTCCTGAAATCACGCATCCCGAAGATTGGGATACGGATTTGCGGCAGTTCGAACAGATCATTTGCGGGGAAAGCCATTCCTATCAGCTGGAAAAGCGCTATGTGCGCAAAGACGGGGAGCTGATATGGGGCATTTTGACCGTTACGCTCGTGCGGAACCGGGAAGGAAGCCCCGCATGGTCGTATCCCAAGTACAGGACATTACGGGACGCAAGCTGAACGAGGCGATGATTGAGAAGCTGCATAACAAAAACCAGCTTATTATCAACGCGGTGTCGGATGGCATCTTTGGCGTGGATGAGCATCTCCGTACCATTTTCTGGAATGACGCCGCGGAGCGAATAACAGGCTACTCCGAAGAAGAAATGATCGGAAAAGACGCGTACATGGTTCTCAGCGGTCCGGCCGGGAAAGGGGATTCGGAGGCAAGCGCAGGCTCCTCGTTTTACCGCAGCATGCTTGAGGGCGTGTTCGATCATAATGCCAGCGAGCTGTTCTACAAAAAGACCGGCGAATCGTTCCCGGTCGAGTACATGACCTCTCCAATATGCGAAAGCGGACGAATGATCGGAGTCGTCATTACGTTCAAGGATATTACGGAGCGGCTAAAAACCGAAGAAATGCTGCGCAAATCGGAAAAGCTCTCGGTTGTCGGCCAGCTTGCCGCCGGTGTGGCGCACGAAATCCGCAACCCGCTGACGTCGCTGAAAGGTTTTATCCAGCTGCTGCGGGCGGGCGCGGCGGGCAAAGAGGAATATTACGAAATTATGCTGTCCGAACTCAGCCGCATCGAGCTGATCATTACGGAAATGCTTGTGCTGGCGAAACCGCAGATGCTGCGTTTCCGGCCCGAAAGCGTGGAGAAAATCGTGGGTAATGTCGTTACGCTGCTGGAGAGCCAGGCGATTTTGAGCAACATCCAGTTCGCGACGACGGTCGAACACGGCCTGCCGCTTGTCATGTGCGAAGAAAACCAGTTGAAACAAACGTTCATCAACCTGATTCAAAATGCGATGGAATCGATGCCGGAGGGCGGGCGGATCGATATTCAGGTCAAAGCGGAAGCCGGGGACTGCGTGCGAATCGTCGTGAAGGACAGAGGGTGCGGAATTTCGGAAGAGGTGCTGGCCCGGCTCGGCGAACCTTTTTTTACGACCAAAGAAAAGGGCACAGGACTAGGTATTATGGTCAGCTACAAAATTATTGAAGACCATAAAGGGCATATGCTTGTGGAAAGCAAGGTAGGAGAAGGAACGGTAGTCAGCGTTACGCTTCCAATCACGAAGGATTGAGCAGATGAAGGAGGACAGCCAGTGAGTAAGCGGGTTTATATAGGCGGGTATATCGTTCTCGTCGTAATCGCAAGCCTATACATAAAGCCCTATACAGCATGGATTTGCATACTAGCCTCACTATTGCTGCTCGTCGCGCTGGGCAGAAACGGTTCGAACAAAGCCCTTCAGACAGAGCGCGCGGCATCTTCCTTGCCGGATTCATTGTTTGATTATAACCCGAACGCGATCGGCATTTTCGACCGGCAAGGCCGGTTTGTACGAGTGAATCGGGAGGCGGAAAAAATGCTCGGCTTCACGGCCGAGGAGCTGCTCGGCCGGCCGTTTGCGGCGCTGGTCGCCGAAGAGCATGCAACCGCCACGCTGTCTTGCGTGGAGCAGGCCAGGGTGGGGAAGGCGGTAGCGTTTGAAACGGCGGTGATTCACAAGACCGGGTTCCGAATCAATTTGCACGTTACCGCTGCGCCGGCAGAAGCGGGGACTGGCGGTCACGGCAGCGTCCTGATCTGCCAGGACATATCGGAGCGCAAGCGCGGTGATGAGAAGATCCGTTACATGGCCTATTATGACGATATGACCGGATTGCCGAACCGCAGAATGTTCAAGGATCATTTGAACGAAACTTTAGCTTTGGCCCGATCGCTCGGACAAAAGGTTGCCGTCTTTTATCTGGATATCGACCGCTTCAAGCTGGTCAATGACAGCTTTGGGCATGATTACGGCAATATGCTGCTGCTGCAGCTCGCCGAAAGGTTCACGAGATGCGTCACGGAGAACGATTTTCTTGCACGGACCGAGGGCGACGAGTTTGCCTTCTTTTACACCAATGCGGCTGATTCCAATGATGCGATTGCGCTTGTCGCCGGGATTAACCGGGTGCTGGAGAAGCCGTTTGTGCTGGAGCAGTACGAAGTGCACGTTACAGCCAGCATCGGGATCGCGATTTCCTCCGATGAATCCGAGGATGCGGAGATGCTGATGAAGTACGCCGATATTGCCCTGGCCCGGGCGAAGGAGAAGGGGCGCAACGATTTTCAAGTGTTCAATACCGATATGAAGTCCATTTCCATCAACCGGATCAAGCTGGAGAACGACATCCGCAAAGCGATAGCGAACGACGAGTTCATGCTGTTTTACCAGCCGCAGGTGGACATCGAAACCGGGCGCATCGTCGGTGCGGAGGCGCTGATCCGCTGGAATCATCCGGATCGGGGAATGATCCCGCCGAATCAATTCATCCCGTTTGCGGAAGAAACCGGGCTGATCGTCACGATCGGAGAATGGGTGCTGCGCGCCGCCTGCAAGCAAAACAAAGCCTGGCAAAATCAAGGCTTTCCGCCGATTCCGATCTCCGTCAACTTGTCGATGCGACAGTTTTTCCAACATAACCTGAAGGGCAAAATCGGCCATGTTCTGGAACAGACCGGACTGGATCCGCAGTACCTGGAGCTGGAAATTACCGAAAGTATGACGATGGATGTGGACCATGCGACCCAGTCGCTGCTCGAACTCAAGCAACTGGGCGTCAATGTCAGCATTGACGATTTCGGCACCGGCTACAGCTCGCTTTATTTTTTGAAAAAGTTTCCGATCGATAAGCTGAAGATCGACCGTTCCTTCGTGCGGGACATTATGACGGACCCGAATGATGCCGCGATTGTCGCGACGATCATCGCCATGACGCATCATTTGAATTTGAAGGTGATTGCGGAGGGCGTCGAAACCGAGGATCAGCTCCGCTTTTTGCACCAAAACCGCTGCAACGAAGTGCAGGGCTACTGGTTCAGCCCGCCGATCAGCGCGCACCAGATGGAGGGCATGCTGCAGGGCGGCTCGCAAGCGGCCGAGACGGGCGCTTAAAATAAATAAGAGGGTGCCCCGGGTGGGGCGCCCTCGTTCGCAGTATCAGACAGTAGCCATGTAGTCGTCGATTTCGTTAAGTTTAAAGGAATAAACCTTTTTCTCGTCGACATGATAGACGGTTACATTTTGCGAGCCGCTGTCATAGTTGAGGATGCGGCAAGGCAGATTCAACTTGATTCCTTTCGCCTTAATGACAGTCAGCCGGACAAGCGTGTTGTTATTTTTGAACTGTTCAAGCTGCTCGATCACTTTCTCATTTGCCCGTTGGCTGGACGTGCTCGCAGTCGCCTCCTTCAGCAGGGCGGACGGTTCCGGACTTGAGTGCCCTCTCGCGTTAACCTCGATCAGTTGGCCGAGATCGATTCCTTTCAGGATCTTATAATCCCGTACTTGGTCCGTATTCAACAGATGAAGAAGCTTTTCCAAGGCCAGACCGTTGGTCGTTTCTTCGATCAAAATTTCTACGGTGAATAAGTGCCCGTGGCGGTTCGTGCTCACTTTTCCCTGATTCATAAGGTCTCCTTGCTTGATAATGATAACCGAATTGATAGCCTAGTAAAGTAATAACCTAACTATATCACGATATTGTGTCCAAAAATAGTTGCATTTTCATGTGATTTTGGGAAAAGGAGCTAATAGCGATGATCAGCGTCATTTTAGTGGCCCTCGTGGCAATCGAGCACATATACATCCTTTATCTGGAGATGTTTATGTGGACAAAACCGAGGGGGCTGCAAGCTTTCGGAACGACCAAAGAAGCGGCCGAAGCCTCCAAATCGCTGGCTGCGAATCAAGGGCTTTATAACGGCTTTTTGGCCGCCGGATTGATCTGGGGTTTGTTATATCCGGATGCGGTGGTGGGCCGGCAAATCCAATTATTTTTTCTCATCTGCGTGCTTTGCGCAGCCGTTTTCGGGGGATTGACCGCCAAAAGGTCGATTTTGCTCGTTCAGGGACTTCCCGCCCTGGCCGCTTTATTATTCGTATGTTTGGCGATTTTTTCCGCTTAGCGCCGGTTGAAAAAAAGTACGAAATCCGCTACTACACCGAACTAGCAATGCCCGCATATACTACCCGTAAGACTGCGAAGAGGAGCTGTGCTGAGCATGATGCGGGTAGAACCAATTCTTCTGGACGGACATACGGTAATCGCCATCGAAGTCAAGCTGCCTAAAACGACGCTGCTGGTCGTTACGACGGATAAAGGATACATTATGTGCGGCGCTTTGGACGTGGCGCTGTTAAATGAACGGTTGAGGGAAAGAAACATTGTGGCGGCCAGGGCAACGGGAGTCCGTACGATCCAGGAGCTTCTGGATGCGCCTCTCGAATCGGTGACGCATACGGCGGAAGATTTGGGAATCCGGGTCGGTATGACGGGGCGAGAGGCCATTTTGAAAATGGTATAATAAATAGGGAATGAAGGGCGCCGGCTTCCGGCGTCTTTTTTTCGATGAACACCGCGGTCAGGCGTCATGAAAAAGGTATCGCGCAATTTTCTAACGCCACCAGGACGTTTTAGCAAGCGCCTCTCCCGGCGCGGGTTGCAGTGCTGCACGGCGGGTGGTCATGCGGCGGCTTGGCAGGCTGGTCTGGGGTGAAAACCTGCGAAAGTGCAGGAATTTTTGCTGAAAGTGAGTCTGTGTCCATATATTTGGTGAAAAGCCTGCACATTTGCAGGAATTGTTCGTGGCCAATGATCAAGGACGCAAATTCATGTATTTTTGCAGGTTTTCTTTGTGCAGCTAGGTAGATTGCGGCAGGGATTTTCGAAAAAAATGAATCTGAACCCATTTCGTGGGAAAAAGCTTGCACAAATGCAATAATGCTTCGTCTTCAGCGTGTCTATGCCGGTCATCCATTTCCGGCGGATGTAATCGTTTGTCACCCGCAGGGTGATTTTTTTTATCGGACAAGCTGTCGGTTTTTGTCAAAGTTTTTGGTAATTTTTAATAAAATTATTGATAAATATACCAATTTAGCATTATAATTGTCATTAAAGTGTTAATCGGGTAACCAAAGTGATAGAGCTTTTTGTCAACATTTACTTATAATGGGCTCACGATGAGGCATTTATGCTGCTTCGGAACCATATCGGAAATATGAGAGGAGGTGATAGTCGGGGCGGTTCGAACGGAAAGGAGGCGGTGCATATGTAAGACCAGCGGAATTTCCTCGAGTTTATTTTAATTTGGAAAGGTTGGGAAAAGATGAATGGAAGAGCAGCGAAGTTCACACTCGGTCTGCTTCTAGCTGCAAGCACTCTGGTATCGGGAATCGGCGCTTCCGCAAGCAGCCCGAATTATTATCATACCAGCGGCAACCGGATCGTGGACTCAGGCGGTACTCCAGCCACCTTTAACGGCATCAATTGGTTCGGATTTGAGACGTCGAACTTTTCGCCGCACGGTTTGTGGACCCGTTCGATGGACAGCATGCTCGATCAAATGAAAACAAAAGGTTACAATTTGCTGAGAATTCCGTATACGAACGAAATGTTTCTGCCCGGGAAAATGCCAAACAGCATCGACTACGTGCAAAATCCCGATCTCCAGGGACTGACGCCGATTCAGATTCTTGACAAATTGATTGAAAAAGCGGGCTCGCGCGGCATGAAAGTGTTCCTGGACCGCCATCGGCCAACGGCAGCCGGCCAATCGGAACAGTGGTATACGTCCACGGTTTCCGAAGCGACCTGGATCGACGATTGGAAAATGCTTGCGCAGCGCTATTTGGGCAACGATACCGTCATCGGTGCCGATCTGCACAACGAGCCGCACGGCAACATTTGCTGGGGCTGCGGGGATCAGTCGCGCGATTGGCGATTGGCGGCGGAGCGCGCCGGCAATGCGATTCTCGGCGTGAACCCGAATTGGCTGATCATTGTCGAGGGCGTAGATGCGAACGTCCAGGGACAAAGCGGCAGCTACTGGTGGGGCGGCAATCTGAAAGGGGTGCAGGATAATCCGGTGCGGCTGAACGTCGCGAACCGAGTCGTCTATTCTCCGCACGATTACGGTCCGGGCGTATCGAACCAACCGTGGTTCTCCGACGCTTCGTTTCCAAGCAACATGCGGGCCATTTGGGACGCCTACTGGGGCTACATCCACAAAAATAACATCGCACCGATTCTCGCCGGAGAGTTCGGGGGCCGCAGTGTAGATACGGCTTCGGTCGAGGGCAAGTGGCAAAACGCGCTTGTCGATTATCTCAAAGCGAACGATATGTACTGGACTTACTGGTGCGTAAATCCGAATAGCGGCGATACCGGAGGTCTGCTTTTGGACGATTGGACCACATGGAATCAACCGAAGCAAGATATGCTTAATCGGCTGATGAAAGCGCTTCCCGGAGGAGGCGGAGGCAATCCGACCGTTCCGGCGGCTCCGACCGGGCTGGTCGCAACGGCCGGCGATGGGCAAATTACGCTGGGCTGGTCCGCGTCCGCAGGTGCGGCAAGCTACAGCGTGAAGCGCGCGACTGTAAATGGCGGACCGTACACGACGGTTGCGTCCGGCTTGACGTCGCCGGGTTATGCGGACACCGGCTTGACGAACGGCACGGCTTACTACTATGTGGTAAGCGCTTCGAACAGCGCCGGCGAATCGGCGAATTCGTCCCAGCTAAGCGTTTCTCCGTCGGCAGGCGGCGGCACCTCAAGCACGCTGGCGCTTCAGTACAAAGCGGGCGATACGAACCCTGGCGACAATCAGTTCAAGCCGCATTTTCGCATCGTGAACAACGGCACGGCGGCCGTTCCGCTAAGCAGCCTGAAAATCCGCTATTGGTACACGATCGACGGAGTTAAACCGCAAACGTTCAACTGTGATTATGCGAATGTAGGCTGCGCGAATGTGAACGGTCAGCTGGTTCCCATGAGCACGGCGAAGACCGGGGCGGATTATTATCTGGAGATCAGCTTCGGCGCAGGCGCCGGCAGCGTGGCCGCAGGCGGCAACACCGGGGATCTGATGACGCGGATCAACAAGAACGATTGGACAAATTACAATGAGAGCGACGACTATTCGTTTGACGCGACCAAGACGGCGTATACGAACTGGAGCAAAGTCACGCTTTATCAGAACGGCACGCTTGTATGGGGAACGGAGCCCTAAAGCTCCTCTAATTTCTAAAATCAAAGGAGAAGTGATATGGTGATTGGAGTCAAGCCCAAAAAATGGCTAAGCGTATTGACGACGAGCACTCTTGTATTGTCAGCCAGCGTCCAATTGTTCGTCGGATCCCCGCAAACGGCGGCGGCGGCCAGCGTGAATGAAACGCGCTTTTTGCAAATGTACAATCAGATCAAAAATCCGGCTAACGGTTATTTTTCTCCTGAAGGCATCCCATACCATTCGATCGAAACGCTCATCAGCGAGGCGCCTGACTACGGGCATATGAGTACATCGGAAGCTTACAGCTACTGGCTGTGGCTGGAGACGCTCTACGGGCGCTACACTGGCGACTGGTCCAAGCTGGAAGCGGCTTGGGACAATATGGAGAAATATATTATCCCGATAAACGAGGGCGACGGCAAGGAAGAGCAGCCGACGATGAGCAACTACAATCCGAACAGCCCGGCCACTTATGCGGCGGAAAAACCGTATCCCGACCAATATCCTTCACAATTGTCGGGCCAATATCCGGCCGGCCAAGATCCGATCGACAGCGAGCTGAAATCGACTTACGGCAACAACCAGACCTATCTGATGCACTGGCTCATCGACGTGGATAACTGGTACGGATACGGCAACACGCTCAATCCTTCACATACGTCGACGTATGTGAACACGTTCCAGCGCGGAGAGCAGGAATCCGTCTGGGAGGCGATCGACCACCCGTCCCAGGACAATAAAACATTCGGCAAAACGAACGAAGGTTTCATGTCTCTGTTTACGAAAGAAAATCAGGCCCCAGCCGCCCAGTGGCGCTACACGAATGCAACCGATGCGGACGCCCGGGCCGTTCAGGTTATGTATTGGGCCAAGAAGCTTGGCTATAACAACGCGAACTATCTGAACAAGGCGAAAAAGATGGGCGACTATTTGCGCTATGGCATGTATGATAAGTATTTCCAAAAAATCGGCAGCGCCAGCGGCGGCTCCCCGCAAGCGGGCAGCGGCAAAAACTCCAACATGTATCTGATGGCTTGGTACACGTCTTGGGGCGGCGGCCTTGGCAGCGGAGGCAACTGGGCTTGGCGGATCGGCGCCAGCCATGCGCATCAGGCGTACCAAAACCCGGTCGCGGCGTATGCGCTTTCCGACGCCAACGGCGGATTGATTCCGTCGTCGCCGACAGCTCAAACCGACTGGAACGCTTCGCTGAAGCGGCAGCTGGAATTTTACAACTGGCTGCTATCTTCGGAAGGGGGCATTGGCGGGGGCGCGACGAACAGCTTTAACGGCAGCTACAGCGCATATCCTGCAGGGGTAAGCACGTTCTATGGCATGGCCTATCAGGAGGCGCCGGTTTATCACGATCCGAATTCGAACACATGGTTCGGGTTCCAGGCTTGGCCGCTTGAGCGCGTTGCGGAATTGTACTACATTCTCGCTTCCAGCGGCGATATTACTTCCGAAAACTTCAAAATGGCCAAAAATGTCATTACCAAATGGATCGATTGGTCGATGGATTATGTGTTTGTCGACAAGAAGCCGGTTACCGACGCGGACGGCTACTATTTGAACGCTTCCGGGCAGCGGGTTACGGGAGGAGCCAATCCGGCGATCGCGACAACTTCGGCGCCGGGCGAGTTCTGGCTTCCGAGCAGCCTCGGTTGGAGCGGTCAACCTGACACATGGAACAACTTCTCCACGTTTACGGGCAACCCGAACTACCATGTTTATTTAACGAGCCCAAGCCAGGACGTCGGTGTGCTTGGAAGCTATGCTAAAGCGCTCTCATTCTTTGCTGCAGGCACAAAAGCGGAGACAGGAAGCTTGACGGCGCTGGGCACCCAGGCCAAAACGCTCGCGGAGCAGCTGTTAGGCGCCGCCTGGAGTTATAACGACGGCGTAGGCATCGCCACAGATGAAAAGCGCGAAGACTATTATCGTTATTTTACGAAAGAAATTTATTTCCCGAACGGTTGGAGCGGCAAGTTCGGTCAAGGCAACACGATTCCGGGCTCGGGCGGCACGGCCTCCGATCCGGCAAAAGGCGGCAACGGCGTATATATCAGCTATCCGGAGCTCCGCCCGAAAATTACGCAAGATCCGAAATGGTCTTATCTGACTAATCTGTACAACTCGTCATGGAACCCGACTACGAAAAAATGGACGAACGGCGCCCCAACGTTCAAATATCACCGCTTCTGGTCGCAAGTCGATGTGGCGACAGCCTATGCCGAATACGATCGTTTGCTTGGCAGCGGCACGACGAATCCGACCGCACCTGCAGCGCCGGCGGGCCTGACCGCAACGGCGGGCAATGCGCAGGCAGCGCTGAGCTGGAGCGCGTCGGCTGGAGCGGCGAGCTACAACGTGAAGCGCGCGACAACGAGCGGCGGTCCGTACACGACGGTCGCGACAGGCGTGACGGCGGCGACGTACACGGACGCCGGCTTGACGAACGGCACGACGTATTACTACGTCGTGAGTGCAGTGAACAGCGTGGGCGAGAGCGTGAACTCCACGCAAGTAAGCGTTACGCCGAGCGCAGGGGCGACCGTACCGGCAGCGCCGACGGGCCTCGTGGCGACAGCGGGCAATGCACAGGCAGCGCTGAGCTGGAGCGCAGTGGCGGGAGCGACGAGCTATAACGTGAAGCGTGCCAGCGTAAGCGGCGGCCCGTACACGACGGTCGCAACGGGCTTGACGGCGACGTCGTATACGAACACCGGCTTGACGAACGGCACGACTTATTATTACGTCGTAAGTGCGGTTAACAGCGCGGGCGAGAGCCCGAATTCCGCGCAAGCGAGCGTTACGCCGCAAGGTACGACGCAGCCTACGGGCAATCTGGTCGTGCAGTACCGTGCAGCGGATACGAACGCAACCGACAATCAGATCAAGCCGTTTTTCAATATCAAGAATACCGGCACGACGCCAGTCAATTTAAGCGATCTGAAGCTGCGCTACTATTTCACCAAAGACGGCTCGCAGGCGATGGATTCGTGGATCGACTGGGCGCAGATCGGCGGCAGCAACATCCAAAGAACGTTCGTCAGCGCCACGGGCACGAATACGGACACTTACGTCGAGCTGAGCTTTACGGCAGCGGCGGGTTCGATTCCGGCCGGCGGGCAGACCGGAGAAATCCAGCTGCGTATGTCCAAAACCGATTGGTCGAACCTCAACGAGGCCAACGATTACTCGTTCGATGCGACCAAAACGTCGTATGCGGACTGGAACAAGGTGACGCTCTACCAAAACGGCACGCTCGTTTGGGGCATTGAGCCTTAGGCAACGGATCGGAGCAGCGGGGCACGCCTGCAATGTGTCCCGTTGTTTTAACTAATTATCAAGGAGATGAACAGATGATAACCGCTTTGTATAAATCGAAACCCGTTTCGATTATTTGTCTGATCATGGCAATGTTAGTAAGCTTCTTCATACCTTTAGGAAACAGCAGTTCTGCGGCCGAGGCGCACGTAGACAATCCGTTTTTGGGCGCAACGTTATACGTGAACCCCGATTATGCGGCATCGGTCGATACGTCGATCGCGCAAGTAAGCGACAGCACGCTGATCGCAAAAATGCAGACGGTCAAATCGTACCCGACAGCCGTCTGGCTTGACCGCATTGCGGCGATTCAGGGCGGCGCAGCAAACGGCGGCCGCAAAAGTTTGACGGAAACGCTGGATAACGTGTTAGCGCAAAAACAAGGCAGCACACCGATCACGGCGACGTTCGTTATCTACGATTTGCCGGGACGTGATTGCCATGCGCTGGCGTCCAACGGCGAGCTTCCGTTAACGCAGGCGGGGCTGCAAACGTATAAAACGCAGTATATCGATGCGATTGCAAGCATTTTCTCCAATTCCAAATATCAAGATATCCGGATCGTTACCGTCATCGAACCGGATTCCCTGCCGAATCTGGTGACGAACCTGAGCGATCCTAAATGTGCCGACGCAAATTCCACGAACATTTACCGCGATGGGACCAGGTACGCGCTCGACAAGCTGCATGCGATTCCGAATGTGTACACGTACATGGATGTGGGGCACTCCGGCTGGCTCGGCTGGGATTCCAACCGCCAGCCTGCGATCGACTTCATCACTTCGGTCGTATCTGGGACCGTGGCCGGACTTGCCAGTGTTGACGGCTTCGTTACGAATACGGCGAATACGACGCCGTTTGAAGAACCGAATTTGCCCAACCCCAATCTGAACATCGGCGGGCAGGAGATCAGGTCCGCCAAGTATTATGAGTGGAATCCGTATTTTGACGAGGCGGACTTTACGGCAGCGCTGTACTCCGGTTTCGTGGCAAAAGGATGGCCGGCAAGCATCGGGTTCCTGGTCGATACTTCGCGCAACGGGTGGGGCGGGCCGAACCGGCCGACCGGAGCGAGTGGAAGCAATATCAACGATTATGTGAATTCAGGCCGGATCGACAAGCGTCTCCACCGGGGCAACTGGTGCAACGCTTCCGGCGCAGGCATGGGCCAAGCGCCGCAGGTGGCGCCAGCCGGTCACCCGGCATCGCACCTTGATGCGTTCGTATGGGTGAAGCCGCCGGGCGAGTCGGACGGTTCGAGCACGCTGATCCCGAACGACGAGGGCAAAGGTCTTGACAGAATGTGCGACCCGACCTACACGAATGCGAACGGTACACTGACAGGCGCGTTGCCGAACGCTCCTTTATCGGGTCATTGGTTCCATGACCAGTTCGTGCAGCTCGTTCAGAACGCTTATCCGGCTATTCCGGGCAGCAATGGCGGCGGCAATCCGACCGTACCTGCAGCGCCGACAGGCCTCGTGGCGACAGCGGGCAACGCGCAGGTGGCGCTGAGCTGGAGCGCAGTAATCGGAGCGACGAGCTACAACGTGAAGCGTGCGACAACAAGCGGCGGTCCGTACACGACGATCGCGACGGGCTTGACAGCGACGTCGTATACGAACGTCGGTTTGACAAACGGCACGACGTACTACTACGTCGTTAGTGCAGTGAACAGCGTGGGCGAGAGCGCGAACTCCGCGCAAGTGAGCGCCACGCCGAGCGCAGGGGCGGCAGTGCCTCATGCAGACAATCCGTTTCTGGGAGCAACGTTATACGTGAACCCCGATTATGCGGCATCGGTCGATACGTCGATCGCGCAAGTAAGCGACAGCACGCTGATCGCAAAAATGCAGACGGTCAAATCGTACCCGACAGCCGTCTGGCTTGACAGCATTGCGTCGATTCAGGGCGGTGCAGCGAACGGCGGCCGCAAAAGTTTGACGGAAACGCTGGATACCGTACTCGCGCAAAAACAAGGCAACACACCGATCACGGCGACATTCGTTATCTACGATTTGCCGGGACGCGATTGCCATGCGCTGGCATCGAACGGCGAGCTTCCGTTAACGCAGGAAGCGCTGCAAACGTACAAAACGCAATATATTGATGTGATTGCAAGCATTTTCGCCAATCCTAAGTATAAGGACATCCGGATTGCTACCGTAATCGAGCCGGATTCCTTGCCGAATCTGGTGACGAACCTGAGCGATCCAAAGTGCGCCCAGGCGAACTCCACGAACATCTATCGCGATGGGACCAGGTACGCGCTCGATAAGCTGCATGCAATTCCGAATGTATACACATACATGGATATGGGACACTCCGGTTGGCTCGGATGGGATTCCAACCGCCAGCCTTCGATCGATCTCATCACTTCGGTCGTATCCGGAACAGCGGCAGGACTTGCAAGCGTCGACGGTTTCATTACGGATACGGCGAATACGACGCCTCTTGAAGAACCTAATTTGCCCGACCCCAATCTGAATATCGGCGGGCAGCAGATCAAGTCCGCTAATTACTATGAGTGGAATCCGTATTTTGACGAGGCGGACTTTACAGCAGCGCTGTACTCCGGTTTCGTGGCAAAAGGCTGGCCGGCAAGCATCGGCTTCCTGGTTGATACTTCCCGCAACGGGTGGGGCGGACCGAATCGCCCGACCGGAGCAAGCGGCAGCAATATTAACGATTATGTGAATTCAGGTCGAGTCGACAAGCGTCTTCACCGGGGCAACTGGTGCAACGCTTCCGGAGCAGGCATGGGCCAGCCGCCTCAGGCAGCGCCAGCGGGCTATCCGGCATCGCACCTTGATGCGTTCGTATGGGTGAAGCCGCCGGGCGAATCGGACGGTTCGAGCTCACTGATCCCGAATAACGAGGGCAAAGGCTTTGACAGAATGTGCGACCCGACCTACACGAATGCGAACGGTACGCTGACAGGCGCATTGCCGAACGCTCCTATATCGGGTCACTGGTTCCATGATCAGTTCGTGCAGCTCGTTCAGAACGCTTATCCGGCCATTCCGGGCAGCGGCGGCAATCCGACCGTACCTGCAGCGCCTGCAGGCCTCGTAGCGACAGCAGGCAACGCACAAGTGGCGCTGAGCTGGAGCGCGGTAAGCGGAGCGACGGGCTACAACGTGAAGCGCGCGACAACGAGCGGCGGTCCGTACACGACGATCGCGACGGGCTTGACGGCGATATCGTATACGAATGTCGGCTTGACAAATGGTACGACGTACTACTACGTCGTGAGTGCAGTAAACAGCGTGGGTGAGAGCGCGAACTCCGCGCAAGTGAGCGCCACGCCGAGTACGGGAGTGACCGTACCTGCAGCGCCGACGGGCCTCGTGGCGACAGCGGGCAATGCGCAGGCAGCGCTGAGCTGGAGCGCGTCGGCGGGAGCGGCGAGCTACAATGTGAAGCGCGCGACAACAAGCGGCGGCCCGTACACGACGGTCGCGACAGGCGTGACGGCGACGACGTACACGAACGTCGGCTTGACGAACGGCACGACGTATTACTACGTCGTGAGTGCAGTGAACAGCGCGGGCGAAAGTGCGAACTCCGCGCAAGTGAGCGCCACGCCGAGCGCGGGAGTGACCGTACCGGCAGCGCCGACAGGTCTCGTGGCGACAGCGGGCAATGCGCAGGCAGCGCTGAGCTGGAGCGCGTCAACGGGAGCGGCGAGCTATAACGTGAAGCGCGCGACGACAAGCGGCGGCCCTTACACGATGGTCGCGACAGGCTTGACGGCGACAACGTACACGGACGCCGGCTTGACGAACGGCACGACGTATTACTACGTCGTGAGTGCAGTGAACAGCGCGGGCGAGAGCGCGAATTCCGCGCAAGTGAGCGTTACGCCGCAAGGCACGACGCAGCCTACAGGCACTCTGGTTGTGCAGTACCGTGCAGCGGATACGAACGCAACCGACAACCAGATCAAGCCGTTTTTCAATATTAAGAATACCGGTACGTCGCCAGTCAATTTAAGCGATCTGAAGCTGCGCTACTATTTCACCAAAGACGGCTCTCAGGCGGTGGATTCCTGGATCGACTGGGCGCAAATCGGCGGCAGCAACATCCAAAGAACATTCGTCAACGCTACGGGTGCGAATACGGACACTTACGTCGAGTTGAGCTTTACGGCAGCGGCGGGTTCGATTCCGGCCGGCGGACAGACCGGTGAGATCCAACTGCGGATGTCCAAAGCCGACTGGTCGAACTTCAACGAAGCCAACGATTACTCGTTCGATCCGACCAAAACGTCGTACGCGGACTGGAACAAAGTGACGCTCTACCAGAACGGCACACTCGTGTGGGGAATCGAACCTTAGGTTCGATTTCCCTGCATAAACGGAAATGTGTCAATTCCGATTCTATGGAGGGTTGATTGTGAAATTGAAAAAGACCCGTAAGTTGTGGCATAAAAGCTTATCGATCCTGACGTCCGGAGCTATCGCCGGAGTTTTCTTAGCCGGTATTCAACCGCCCGCACCGGCTTATGCGGCGGATTCTTCTTACAACTACGCAGAGGCCCTGCAAAAGTCGATCTTTTTCTATGAAGCTCAGCGTTCCGGCAAGCTGCCCGCGAACAACCGCGTCAGTTGGCGGGGCGACTCGGGGCTAAGCGACGGCGCGGATGTCGGTCATGATCTGACGGGCGGCTGGTACGATGCCGGCGACCATGTGAAATTCGGCCTTCCGATGGCATACAGCGCAGCCATGCTGGCCTGGTCGGTCTATGAATACCGTGACGCTTACGAACAAACCGGGCAATTGGACGCCATGCTCGATAACATCAAATGGGCGACGGATTATTTCATCAAAGCCCATACCGCTCCCAATGAGCTTTACGGTCAGGTGGGGGCGGGCAATACCGACCATGCCTGGTGGGGACCTGCGGAAGTCATGCAAATGAGCAGACCCGCTTACAAGATTGACGCCCAGAATCCCGGTTCGGATCTGGCCGGCGAGACGGCAGCGGCGCTGGCGGCCGCCTCCATCCTCTTCCAGACGAAGGACCCGCAATATTCGGCCACTCTTTTGACTCATGCGAAGCAGCTGTATTCGTTTGCCGACACCTATCGCGGGAAATACTCCGACAGCATTACCGACGCCCAGTCGTTCTACAAGTCCTGGACCGGGTATCAGGATGAGCTGACGTGGGGCGCGGTGTGGCTGTACCTGGCGACCAAAGACCAGACTTATCTGGATAAGGCCAAAGCTTCCGTCAACGATTGGGGCAAGGAAGGCCAGACCAATTACTGGGCATATAAATGGACCCAAGGCTGGGACGACGTTCATTACGGAGCCCAACTGCTTTTGGCCCGCATTACCGGCGAATCGAAGTACATCGAGTCCGTCGAACGAAACCTGGACTACTGGACGACCGGCACAGCCGGCGGGGAGCGCATCAAATATACGCCCGGCGGTTTGGCCTGGCTGGATTCATGGGGTTCCTTGCGCTATGCCTCAAACGCAGCCTTTCTCGCGTTCGTTTATTCGGATTGGGTGACGGATACGGCGAAAAAAGCGAAGTACCGGGATTTCGCGACGAAACAAATCAAGTACGCTCTCGGCGACAATCCGCGCCAGGGCAGCTACGTAGTCGGCTTCGGCCAGAACGCTCCGAAGCATCCGCACCACCGGACCGCCCATGGATCGTATGCCGACAGTCTGAGCGTTCCTGCGGAGCACCGCCATACGCTGTACGGCGCGCTTGTGGGCGGACCCGACGCAAGCGACGGCTATGCCGACGACGTTACGAACTATGTGACGAATGAAGTGGCGACCGATTACAACGCAGGCTTCACAGGCTCTCTGGCCAAGATGTACCTGCTGTATGGAAGTGGTCAAAAGCCGCTCGCCGATTTTCCGGTGGCAGAGAAGGCAACCGAGGATGAGATGTTTGTGGAAGCGGGTTTGAATCAGTCGAGTGACAATTTTACCGAAATCAAGGCGCTGCTGAACAATCGTTCCGGTTGGCCGGCCCGGATGGGCGACAAGTTGTCGTTCAAGTATTTTGTCGATCTGAGCGAGCTGTATCAAGCGGGATATTCGGTCAAAGACACAACCGTGGCATCGGCCTACAATCAGGGTGCTTCCGTCTCGCAGCTGCTGCCTTGGGATGAAGCCAAGCATATTTATTACGTGAATGCCGATTTTACCGGCGTCAAGATTTACCCGGGCGGTCAGCCTTATTACAAGAAGGAAGTTCAATTCCGGATAACAGGCCCGGCGAATACGAAAATTTGGAATCCGGCCAATGACTTCTCGTATCAAGGCATTACCGCTTCAGTCGCGAAAACGGCCAACATTCCCGTGTACAGCGCGGGAGTTAAAGTATTCGGCAGCGAGCCGGGCGCAGGCGGCACTCCTGTAGTTCCGGCTGCGCCGACGGGCCTCGTGGCGACAGCGGGCAATGCGCAGACAGCGCTGAGCTGGGGCGCAGTGGCCGGAGCGGCGAGCTACAACGTGAAGCGCGCTGTCGTAAACGGCGGCCCGTACACGACGGTCGCGACGGGTGTAACGGCGACGACGTACACGGACGCCGGCTTGACGAACGGCACGACGTATTACTACGTCGTCAGTGCAGTGAACAGCGCGGGCGAGAGCGTGAACTCCGCGCAAGTTAGCGCCACGCCGAGCGCGGGAGTGACCGTACCTACAGCGCCTGCGGGCCTCGTGGCGGCTGCTGGCAATGCGCAGGCAGCGCTGAGCTGGGGCGCAGTGGCTGGAGCGGCGAGCTACAACGTGAAGCGCGCTAGTGTAAGCGGCGGCCCGTACACGACGGTCGCGACGGGTGTGACGGCGACATCGTATACGGATGCCGGTTTGACGAACGGCACGACGTATTACTACGTCGTTAGTGCAGTGAACAGCGCAGGAGAAAGCGCCAACTCCGCGCAAGCGAGCGTTACGCCGCAAGGCACGACGCAGCCTACGGGCAATCTGGTCGTGCAGTACCGTGCAGCGGATACGAACGCAACCGACAACCAGATTAAGCCGTTTTTCAATATCAAGAACACCGGCACGACACCGGTGAATTTAAGCGATCTGAAGCTGCGCTATTATTTTACCAAAGACGGCGCGCAGGCGCTGGATTCGTGGATCGACTGGGCGCAGATCGGCGGCAGCAGCATCCAAAGAGCGTTCGTCAGCGCCACGGGCACGAATACGGATACGTACGTCGAGCTGAGCTTTACGGCGGCGGCGGGTTCGATCCCGGCCGGCGGGCAGAGCGGCGAGATCCAACTGCGGATGGCCAAAACCGACTGGTCGAACTTCAACGAGGCCAACGATTACTCGTTCGATCCGACCAAGACGGCGTACACGGACTGGAACAAAGTGACGCTCTACCGGAACGGCACGCTCGTTTGGGGCATCGAGCCTTAAGCACGACCCGGGAGCAAGGGGATGCAGCACATCGTCAGCATCGTTCGTCGACGTCTGAAAAGCAGCGTCCCCCCTTGACGTTCGCACCAAGCATAGCTCCCAGTGCGGAATGTTGCGATGCATGACGTCGGTCGATCGACCACATTCAGCCCAAGAACCTGCAAAAGTGCAGCAATTTTCTCAGGCAGCGGTCTATTTGTGGGGAAAGCCTGCAATAGTGCAGGAATAATCGACTTTGACGGCTCTAAGCTGGAGTTTGGCGCGAAAAGCCTGCAATTTGCAGGAATGATTCGCAGCTTGAACCGACATAGAGCAAAAAGATGCATCTTCGCAGGTTTTCTGCGTTTTGCCCGTGATGTCTTAGCCGGCAAGCGTTTGGATGATCTCGACAGTATCGCTGCAGCACGGGGGAACGAGCGAACGCGGAAATTTTTTGCGCCGGGTTAGATGCGGGCCCAGGCGCCAGCCAGACTCCCGGGGCGAACACTTGATGCTTAACATTAAGCGTCAAGCGTATAAACCAAAAAAGCGTCCTGCCAGGTGTTCATGCCCTGGCAGGACGCTTCCGTTATTTACCACCCGCGCACATACGGCTTGGGCGGCGTAATCTCCGCTTTGAGCTTATGGGCGGCCGTTCTGGGCCAATAAGGTTCGCGCAGCAGCACCCTGCCCAAAAAGATCAAATCCGCCCGCTCATTGCGCAAAATGTCTTCGGCATGCTCAGCTTCGGTAATTAATCCTACGGCGCCTACAGGGATGCCGGCTTTGGCGCGAATCGTTTCTGCATAAGGGACTTGGTATCCCGGGAATGCATTAGGCACAACGGGAACAAGCCCTCCCGAGCTGACATCGATGAGATCGACGCCTTTTTCCTTCAACCGGGCTGCGATGTATACGTAATCCTCAGGAGTGTAGCCGCCGTCAGCGTATTCATGAGCAGATACCCGAACGAACAGCGGGCCATCCCAGCTTTGCCGGGTGCGGTCGATGATTTCGGCGAGGAAGCGGAAGCGCCGGTCGCGGTCGCCGCCGTATTCGTCGCTGCGCAGGTTGGTGAGCGGCGATAAAAATTCGTGAATCAAATATCCGTGGGCGGCATGGATTTCCACAACGTCAAAACCGGCTTGCTTGGCCCTGGCAGCGGCCTCCCCGAAGGCGTCGACCGTTTCCCGGATTTGCTGGAGGGCCAAAGCGTCGGGAGTTTTGGACTGCTCGTTGAAGGGCAGCGCCGACGGTGCGACAATCGGCCCGTCGAGCACCGCTTTTCTGCCCGCATGGGCAAGCTGGATGCCGATATGAGAGCCTTGCTCGTGAACGGAGTCGGCCAGTTCCTTAAGGCCCTCAATCTGCGCGTCGCTCCATATCCCGAGATCTTGCGGGGAGATGCGGCCCTGCGCCGTAACCGCGGAAGCTTCCACAACGATGAGGCCGGCCTGTCCGACCGCGCGGGAACCGTAATGCAGGCGATGCCAGTTTTTCACGGTTCCGGAGTTGTCCGAAGCGTACATGCACATGGGCGACATGACGATCCGATTTTTTAACGTCACATTTTTTATCGTATAAGGTGAAAATAGCATGGTCCCTCACATCCTTTTCTATGTTTTATATGGGTAAAATATGTAGATGTCACTATTGTATATTAATCCAATTGGAATTATCAAATAATTTGTCGCACGAAAACTTGAATCGCGGCGGCCAAAGGCATAAAATATGAGAAGGCTGCGAATCGGGCGCAATCCCTGATTTGCAGTTTTCGTATTCTATGAAACTTTTATGCAGCAATAACAGTCTATGTTTTATATGATTTTTTTTCTATTTTAAGGAGGCTTTGCGAAAATGAATTTCAAAGCGACAGGCATATTGGCGCTGATCATGGCGTTTGCCATCGTGACCGGGTGCAGCAGCGACAAGCAGGAGGCGGCTTCATCCCCGTCCGCGGGCGTGACCCCGGCTGCCGGCTCTGCAGCGAGTCCGGCGTCGCCCCAGGGGGCAACTCCGGCCGCGTCAGGGAAGGCGGGCACCTCTGCCGAGACTACTGCGTCTGCAGCGCCTACTGCATCCCCGTCTGCGACGTCTGCCGCATCCCAGAAACCGACCCCGGCAAGCACGGCTAATTCGGCGGGAAAAGCGGGAAGCACGAAAGTCATAGACAAGCCGGAAAGCATTTCCGTGCTGGTGAACAAGCAATTTTCGCTGCCGTCCGATTACGAACCGAGCGATTTGGTTTACCCGGACGTGCCTTTTACGTTCAAGGAAAAGATTGAAAAGCGAAAAATGCGCAAGGAAGCGGCGGCGGCGCTGGAGAAGCTTTTTGCCGGGGCAGACAAGGACGGCGTCAAGCTGGCCGGAGTTTCCGCATACCGTTCGTATGCAACGCAAAAAGCGGTCTTTCAGCGGTATGTCATCAAGGACGGCGAAGAAAAAGCAAAGATGTACAGCGCAGTGCCGGGTACGAGCGAGCACGAGACAGGACTTGCTATCGATGTGACCGGCAGCGACGGCAAATGCGCGGCTGAAGACTGCTTCGGCGGCACGAAAGAAGCAAAATGGCTTGAAAAGCACGCGTACGAATACGGCTACATAATCCGCTATCCCAAAGGCAAAGAGAACATTACAGGGTACCAATACGAGCCTTGGCATATCCGTTACATCGGTACGGCGGAGGCTAAAGAATTAACCGACAAAGGTTTGACGCTGGAAGAATACTTGAATGCTGTACCCGTTTCAAAATAAAAAACCGCCGTACCTCCCTGAATCGCAATTCAGGAATGGTACGGCGTTTTTTATTACCACACTAGTTCTTTACAGCGCTAAACTGGCGTAGAACAGCATTCTTATTGGCGAATAAACCTACCGTTAAAACGTGGCCCTCACATCTACGAAAGACCTCGATAGAGGCTTATCTCAACATATTATATTCTCGGGTCTTGGCATGTGTAGATTTGATGAATACCGCTGCCCAGCGTCATGAAAGAGGTATCGCGCACTTTTCTACAGCCAACAGGACGTTTTTGCAAGTTTCGCACCGCGCGCAGCTCCCAGCACGCGGTGTTTCGCTGCATGACGGCGGTCGGTCGACCACATGTTTGTTTTCCAAAGACGATGATGCCGGCGTTGTGCAATGACTCTTTCCTAATGAGCGCCTCTCCCGGCGCAGGTTGCAGTGCTGCACGGCGGGTGACTATGCGGCGGCTTGGCAGGCTGGTCTGGGTTGAAAACCTAAGAAAGTCGAGACGCTTTGTTAGGGTTAGGGGAAACAGTGGGGCTCCCATGCTCGCCTCTCCCGGTGCAGGTCGCGGCACTACATAATTGGGCAGGAAGCGTTCTGGTAGGGAGAAAACCTGCAAAAGTGCAGGAATTTCTTGCGAAAGTGGCTTGTTTTGGCGAAAAACCTGCAGAAGTGCAGGAATTTTTGCTGAAAGTGAGTCTGTGTCCATGTATTCGGTGAAAAGCCTGCACTTTTGCAGGAATTCTTCGTAGCCTAATGATCTAGGACGCAAATTCATGTATTTTTGCAGGTTTTCTTCGTGCAGGTAGGCAGGTTGTGGCAGGGATTTTCGATAATGGCAAAAAGCCTGCACAAATGCAGGAATGTTTCGCCTTCAGCGTATGAACGAACGAAAATCTGCACTTTGCAGGCTGCCTTTCTCCGCGCAGCCAGACAGCAAGACGTCCAAGCCGTCCGGGCCATCCGGCTCTGCGCGCGAGTTCCACTGCCTGACTTTCGCAGATTTTACGTGCTCAACTGACAGCGGGCAAGTTTTTAGAAAGTCTCTTTTTTACAGGTCATCTGCGAACGACTGGTGATGTTGGTCATTCGCAGGTTTTTCATACTATGCCGGTGATGCCGGTCATCCATTTCCGGTGGATGTATTCGTTTGTCACCCGCAGGGTGATTTTTTATTCAAACAGGCGGCGCAAGTTTTCTGCGTAAGGCGCCCGCACGATGCCTTTTTCCGTTATGATCGCTGTTACGTACTCGTTTGGCGTCACGTCAAACGCCGGATTGTAAACTTTGACGCCCTGCGGCGCCGTGCGCTTGCCGAAGCCCTGCGTAATCTCGTCTTCGTGCCGCTCTTCGATCGGGATATCCGCCCCGGTCGGCGTGCCGAGGTCGATCGTGGACAGCGGGCATGCCACATAGAACGGAATGCCGTGCGCTTTGGCGAGCACAGCTACGCTGTACGTGCCGATTTTGTTGGCGACGTCGCCGTTCGCGGCAACGCGGTCGGTCCCGACGATGACCGCCTGGATCCAGCCCTTCGACATGACCGCGCCGGCCATGTTGTCGCAGATCAGCGTCACGTCGACGCCGGCCTGCTGCAGTTCAAAAGCGGTCAGCCGCGCGCCCTGCAGCACCGGCCTGGTTTCGTCCGCGAACACTTTGATGTTCACGCCTTTTTCCTGGGCCAAGTAGAACGGCGCTAACGCCGTGCCGTACTTGGCCGCTGCCAACCCGCCGGCGTTGCAGTGCGTCAGCACGCCGAAGCCGTCCTCGAACAGCGTCAGCGCATGCTCGCCGATCAGACGATTCGTCTCCTCGTCCTCGGCTTGAATGCTCTGCGCCTCCTCGAGGAGCGACTGCTTGAAGGCGTCAGGACTCGTGCCGGACGCCGCCAGCGCCTGGGCCCGATTGCGCATGCGATCGAGCGCCCAGAACAAATTGACGGCCGTCGGGCGCGACGTCGCCAAATAATCGGCCTGCTTCCGGACCTCCGCCAGAAGCTCCTCTACGCCTGCATCCAGTCCGCGGATGCCGAGGTACACCCCATACGCGGCGGCGATGCCGATCGCAGGAGCGCCGCGCACTTTCAAATGCCGGATCGCTTCCCACACCTCGACAGGCGTCTCCAGCGGCAGGTATACGATCTCTTCCGGCAGCAGCCGTTGATCCAGCAGATCAAGCTGCTGGCCGTTCCAGCGCAATGATTGCAAAGCGCCTTGTTCAGTCTGATGGCCTAACGGTTGATTTGTCATCGTTAAAATCCTCTTTCTTGTATAAAATGTCGGCGAGGTGCCGCAGCGATTCCCCTGCCGGTTACAGCACGGATTTGCCGGCAATTTCGATCATCTCGTCGATGGAAGCGGCTTTTCGATTGAAGCGGATAAGCGCAGTTCCGATGGACAAGGCAAGCCGCTGAGCGAGCTCTCTGGCTGCGGCGTCCTCAATTTTATCGATATCGGCGACATGAGCCAAACCATAGACGCGGCGGACCATTTTGGCTCCTGTGAATCCGAAAGTGTCCTGCAGCAAATTTGCAAAGAAATAGTTTTGGTAAGCTTCCGTGTTCAGAACGGGATCGACGCCATGCTCTTTCCATAAAGTACGGAAATTGGTTTCGAAATGGGTCCATACCTCTTTGACCGTTTGCAGCAAATAGCTGCGGTAGTCGGCGCGGCTGTCAGCGTCAGAGCCCCAGCCTTCCTGGGCGGCAAAATTCAGCAGCAGATTGGCCAGCACCGCTCCGATATCGAAGCCCATCGGGCCGTAGTACGCGAACTCGGGATCGATGACTTTGGTCGAATCAGGCTTAATAAAAATGCTGCCCGTATGCAGATCGCCATGCAGCAGCGCTTGCGATTTCGTCAAAAACTTCTCGCGGAGAATCGCGACTTCCAAATGAAGCTCGCTGTCCTGCCAAATTTGCTCGGCGGCATCGCGGATGTGCGCTTCGATATTGTTCGTATCCGCATCCCGGTAAGGATCGGCGAAAATCAAGTCCTCGGTTATTTTGCATAAGTCGGGATTAATGAACCGGCCCTGCTGATTTTTTTTGGCCTGCTGGTTCATGCCCAGATCGGACGTGAAAAATAGCGTATGGGCGAGAAAACGGCCAATATGCCCGGCAAACAGCGGATAACGGTTGTGTTCGATAAGGCCTTTGCGCATAATGACATGATCGCTCAAATCTTCCATCACCGTCAAAGCCAGATCCTGCTCGTACGCATACACGTGCGGAACGAGGTCAGGGCAGAGCGATTCCTCGATTTGCAGCGCTTCGCTTTCGATGCGGGCGCGATCCAGCGTCAGCGGCCATGATTCGCCGACAACTTTGGCATAGGGAAGAGCTTGCTTAAGAATAATGCTTTTTCCGGTCGCAGGCTCCGAAATATGAAAAACGAGATTTAAATTGCCGTCCCCGATTTCTCTGCTGGCGAGCTCGGCTCCTTGGGCGAAAAGATCGGGAATTTGACGGGCGTATTCTATAGCTTCTGCTTCACTAAGCGGGCGATAGCTTGTCATGTACATATCCTCCTGTATGTAAAATTCAATTCCAACCAATTTACTGTGTATTATTCGTCATTCCTTAGTATAAGACAAATCGTTCGCGTATGAAATAGCTTTTTCAATCTGTCCTCTATTTTACATAAAAACATGCTTTTTTGCACAAAGTAGCTGAAGTGCATGTTCACTTACACGTAAAAAGGAGGAAATTTCCGTATGGTTACAGCGACAGCTTCATCCGTCCATACCGTATTGAACAAGCAGGTAGCCAATTGGAGTCTGCTGTTTGTCAAACTTCACAATTTCCACTGGTTTGTGAAAGGAAATCAGTTTTTTACGCTCCATGTGAAATTTGAGGAACTTTATAATGAAGCGGCTGCTCACATTGACGAGCTCGCCGAGCGTTTGCTGGCCATCGGCGGCAAGCCCCTCGCAACAATGCAGGCCTGCCTGGAGCAGTCATCGCTGAAGGAAGCGTCAGGGGCCGAGACGGCAACCAAAATGGTTGAAGCCGTCATCGAGGATTTCAGCATCCTGATCAGCGAGCTTAAGGAAGGCATGGATGTATGCGCGGGAGAAAACGACGAGACGACTTCCGATATGCTGCTTACCATTCATACGGCGCTTGAAAAGCACCGCTGGATGCTCCAATCGTTTCTCGGCTAATTTTACAAAACGTTTATACAGACAAGACATCTGCCTAACAGTCGGCGGTTACACTGAAAGGACTAAGAGATTCGGAGGGTTAGCATGAGAATTCTGAATTTGCTCCTTGTAGCCGCTGCCTGCTCGGTTTTGCTTCTGATTGCTTACTTTGCGGAACCCGCCGATTCCAAGTGGGAACCCAACCCGATGAAAAGCAATCAGGCCCAGCTTACCCGCGTACAACAAGAAGTCCGTGGACTGGATTCGAAATAAATGATAAGGGATGGCGCCCAAGGCGGCCATTCCTTTATATTTTTCTAAGGATTTGGCAAGCCATCCAAGACGGTGGTTCCGATGTCGGCACAGCGGCTCTTTCCTCAAGTGTGCCTCTCCCGGCGCGGGCTTCAGCGCTGCACGGCAGGTGGTCATGAGGCGGCAGGCAGGCCGGTCTGGTGAGAAAACCTGCGAAAGTGCAGGCTTTTTCTGAGAAAGTGGTTCATTTGGGCGAAAAACCTGCGAAAGTACAGCAATTTTCGATGAAAATGAATCTGAGCCCATGTGCGTGGCAAAAAGCCTGCACAAATGCAGGAATGTTTCGTTTTCAACGTATGAACGAGCAAAAACCTGCATTTTTGCAGGAATTCTCCGCGTAACCGTGCAACTGCGCAGACAGGCAGGCAGACAGGCAGTTAGGCGCAGGGTGATCCGGTTCTGCTTGCGGGTTTCTCAACTGCCTTTGTCGGGCGGAGTATTTGCATTGTTTTGCCTGCCGGGATTCCTTTATAATAGAGAGCATCAAAAGTGTTAATCGAGGTGATCGTGTAATGAGTACCCAACCCATTGCGCTCAAAGAATGGGCTTCGGCCGTGAAAGCGTTGGAAGACGGCACACAGATTATTATTATGCGCAAGGGTGGAATCGCCGAGGAGACGCGGGATTTTCAAGTCGAAACCGGCTCTTTTTATTTATATCCCACCTACGAGCACCAGAAGCAATCATTGTTAAAACAATCCTGCCAATCCTTGATCGACGCCACGTTGGAAGGCTGGAGCATCGACGACCCGTTCGTAAATATTACGGCTTATGCCCGGTTAGTTGAAGATATCGAAATATTGGATCAGGAGAAGCTGGACCGCTTGCTTCCTTTTCATATTTGGACGGAAAGCTTCACAGAGGAAAGATTGAAATGGAAGCGGAAAAATCCTCTGCATGTTATGCTGCTGCGCGTGTATAAGCTGGAAGAGCCTGTACGGGCGGAGATTTCATCGGCCTATTTGGGCTGCAAATCGTGGATCCAGCTCCAAGGCGAGTGGGGGAACGTAAGCATGTCCCCTGTATTGGACGACGCCGATTTCGAGGCGCAGGCAGCTGCGCTCAGAGCGGCATTAGGCTGATTGAACGGCAGCGGACAAAATCCCGGGAGGCTTCTCAAGCCCACCGGGATTTTATGCGTTACAGCAGCAGCTCGTTCAAGTTTAAAATGCCGACAAGCTGACCTTCGCTATGCCCGATTCCTGTGAAATGGGCGCCTCTGACGCTGCCGACCCAGTCGGGGGGAGCGTGGATGTCGTCGTAGGAAGACACTTTGTTGGCCTGATCGACGATAATGCCGATAAAAGTTTCCCTATGCTTGATGACGACGATGCGCGTAGCTTTGGTCAAAACCAAATCCGCATAACCGAACAGGCTGCCCAGATGAACGACAGGGATAATGCTGCCTCGCAAATTAATTACGCCTTTGATGTACGGAAGGGTGACCGGTATTTCCGTAATCGGCTGCATTTTAATAATTTCTTGAATATCCCTAATTCCTATCGCATAGGTTTCATTTCCTGCAACCATCTCTATGTATAAATCCCGCGGGGCAGAAGACATGCAATCACATCCAGATCAAATTATTGAATCTTGAAGACGGACACCGAAGTATGGAGATCGTCTGCTAAAGTGGCTAATGATTGGCATGTCGCGGCCGTTTCTTGAGATGCGGCTGCCGCTTCCTGACTGGCTGCCGCTATAAGTTCCACAGACTGCATGACCTCCGAGGCTTGAGCCGCTTCTTCCTGACAGGCTGCGGCGATTTCGTTCACTTTATTGGAAGAGCTGTCGACCATCTTGACAATTTTTTTAAACGCTTCGCTCGTTTGTTCCGATTGGGACACGCTGTCCAGAACGGCGGCAACGGTTTGCTTCGTATTTTCCTGAATGACCTTGATGATGGCGGAAATTTCTTTCGTGGCGGTGCTGCTTCGTTCCGCGAGCTTTCTCACTTCATCGGCCACGACGGCAAAGCCCCTGCCTTGATCGCCCGCCCTTGCCGCTTCGATCGCGGCGTTCAAGGCGAGCAGGTTGGTTTGGTCCGCGATATCGTCGATCACTTCGATGATTTCCCCGATTTTATTGGAGTCGTCCTCCAACCGGGCCATACTGGTGTTGACCTTTTGCATGCCTGCTATGGAAGTTTCTACGACTTGGCCGCCTTCATTCGCTGTTAGTACCGTCGTATTCGACATCTCCGCGGCTTGTTCCGCGCTTTTGGCAACAAAATTAATTGCCGACGAAAGCTCGGTGAACAGCTCGGAGATCGACTGCGCCGACTGGGCCTGATTCGTCGTTCCGCTGGCTATTTCTTCACTGCTGGCGGAAATTTGCTCGGATGCGGCAGCTACGTTTTGCGACGATTGCAGGATGCCGCCGATCAATTCTTGCAAACTATCGATCATTTGATTGATGGAAGCGGCGAGACGGCCGATTTCGTCTTTCGTTTGAATGTCCGACTTTTCACGCAGATCGCCGTTCGCCACTTTCGACACCAAAGCCACAATTTTGTTCAGCTGCCGGGAAATCAACTGGGAAATCGCATAGCCGAGCCCGATGCTTAACGCAAAAGCGGCAATAATGACGGCGATCGTAGCAAGGCGGGCGGAAGAGTAAGTTTGGGCCGATTGGTTGTTTGTCTCGGAAGCAAGCTTCACGTTGATATCGATCAGCTTTTCCATACTTCCTCTTACTATCGCCCCTTGAGTATTCAGTGTTTCTTCCCGGTACTTATAAAATTCGGCTTGATCTTCTTTGTAAGTCAATTGCATTCCCTGTTCAAAAAGCTTTACGTAAGCCGGCCAGGACGAATCGAATATTTTCAACTGTTCCTGTTCTTCTTTTGTAGTAGCTACAGGACGGTAAGAATCCATTTTTCCAATAATCTGTTTGTTGTAACCGTCAATATCTGCCGCGAGCTTGTCTTTATCTTCCTTTTTCGCAGTCATGCTCATATCCCGTATCGCAACCCGCATGTTCTGGTAGCCGATCATCGCAGCCGACAAATCTCTTACGGAAATAAGATTGTTGTTGTACATTTCTTTCATATTCGAATTCATCGAGCTTAAATTCATCAGCGAATAGATGCCGACTGCGGTCAAAATCAACGAAACTATAACAAATGCGGAAATAAGCTTTGCTGCTGTCTTTAAATTAAAATACCATTTCAAAATAGCCACCCCATCATCCGTATTTTCGCGGCTTCCAGCAGCCGCTGTGTTTTAATCAGTGCCATGGAATAACATCTGTTGCGTTTGAAATTTCGCACCACCCGTTCGGTCGTTTTTTGAACGCAGATTTGCATTTGAGGTAACAGACCTATATGCTGTTGCGCCTTATGTCGTACAATATCAGTTATACGACATAATATTACATAATACTACAATTATACACGTTCCGACTGTTTAATTATAGTTATATTTTACTATATTAGCAACCAATTATTTGTAATTTGAACCAAAAATTTTCCATAAAATAAAATCCGTCACAAATATTCACTCAAGCTGTCTTCCACGTAATCCGTCGCCGATTTCTTCATTTGCTCCACCGTATGCAGGTATCGTTGTGTCGTATTGATATGAGCATGTCCCAAATTTTCCTGGACTTGCTGCAGCGATGCGCCGTGAAGCAAGGCTAAAGTCGCATTAGTGTGTCTCAGCCAGTGAGGTGTCGTCTTTTTCCCAAGTTCGCACTGCTCGCAAGCTTTGCTGATAATCCTTTCCACTTGCCGGACGGACAGCGGAAACAGCCGTTTATTTCGAACCGGTTCCTCCTGTTTTCCGGAGAACGAATCAAAATATTCCGTCAGGAAAACCCACAGCTGCTGAGGCACTTTAATTTCCCGCTGTTTCCCGCCTTTGCCTTCCATCACGGTCAGCCACATGGAGATTTCCAAGGGATCTTTGCGAAAATGCCCCCACTCCACAGCCGTTAATTCAGACACCCTTAATCCCATCAAAACCAGGGTCAATCCGATGAGATAGTTTCGGAAACTTTGCTGCTTGAGCTGGTTTAACAGCCGCCCCACTTCTTGTTTAGTCAAATAGTGATGCTTGCTTGTGATCTGTATCTTGGGCGGGCGAACGCCGGACATCGGGTTGTTGTCGAAAATGCGAATGTTCGGGTCGCTGCCCCATTTGTACAAGGAATTCAAAGGCGCGATGAAATTGGCCACTGTGGCCGGAGCGAGCTGTTTTCGCTGGATGCTGTAGTAGCCTTTCATTAGGCCTAATTTATAAATTTCCAGGTCCTTCCACGTCACTTCGCGCAGCGGCCTATATTTAATAAACTGCCTGAACAGTTCGATAGCCCTTCTGTAATTGCGCATCGTATATGGGGAGTCCGCACGCACGCTCAAAAACATGGAAATGATTTGTTCATCCGTATAAGAGTGCCCAGTGCGATCCTGATTCGTAAGTAATGCCGTTTCGTCTTGGTTCATGTCATTTTCTCCTGCCATTATGTCGTATAACTGATATTGTACGACATTATAGCTGTTATATGGCACTTTCGCGCAAATTTTGCATGCTGGAATTACAAAAAAATGCGTCCAAATCGGCTTGGAATTGTTGACCGCAAGGGGATCAACGATGCCGGCTTTTTTTTTGTTTGACGTTTTCAAAGCCGGGTTCATGTGCATACTTGAATGATGAACAACATATTCGTCAGATTTTTAACGTCTTGCCCTTTATTGATTTCGCCGGGTAAGTTATAATAGAATTATTCTAATGAGAATCAGTGAGAATCATTTAATAATGATTTTCTTTTACAAGTTAATTCAAAATTATGGAGGCTCAAGAGATGGCAAACTCACCAACATTCACAATAGACGGCCTGAAGGCGAACGTCGAAGGAAAGGAAATTTTGAAAGGCTTGAACCTGGAGATCAAAGGCGGCGAAGTCCATGCGATTATGGGACCTAACGGAACCGGTAAAAGTACGCTGGCTTCCGCGCTGATGGGCCACCCCAAATACGAAGTGACCGAAGGCTCCGTAACGCTTGAAGGTGAAGACGTGCTGGAAATGGCGGTTGACGAAAGAGCGCGCGCCGGACTGTTCCTCGCCATGCAGTATCCGAGTGAAATTACCGGGGTAACGAATGCCGACTTTTTGCGCAGTGCGCTCAATGCGCGCCGCGGCGAAGGCAATGAAATTTCCCTGATCAAGTTCATTCGCCAAATGGAAGCGAAAATGAAACAACTGGAAATGAACCCCGAGTTCATGCACCGCTATTTGAACGAAGGCTTTTCCGGCGGCGAGAAAAAGCGCAACGAAATTTTGCAAATGCTGCTGCTCGAGCCTAAAATCGTCATTCTCGACGAAATCGACTCCGGTCTTGACATCGACGCCCTGCGCATCGTTGCGGAAGGCGTTAACGCTATGCGCAGCGAAGACCGCGGCTTCCTGATCATCACTCACTATCAGCGCCTGCTGAACTACATCAATCCTGATTTTGTCCATGTCATGATGCAAGGCCGCATCGTCAAATCAGGCGGTCCTGAGCTCGCTCAGCGTCTGGAAGCGGAAGGCTACGACTGGATCAAAGAAGAGCTGGGCATCGTGGATGAAACCGTAGGCCAAGAGACGGAAGAATTCAAAGTTCCTATGAACACGACTGCGCCGAAGTACTAAATCAGGAGGAATACCATGAGCACACAAACTATTCTTTCCATTGATCCGGGCGCGGTTGCAGAGCTTTCCCGCAGCAAAAAAGAGCCTGAATGGATGACGGCTCTGCGCAGCGAAGCGCTGAAATCGGCGGAATCTTTGGAATTGCCTAAACTTGAAAAAACGAGAATCGACCGTTGGAGCATCAGCTCACACGGTTCCTATAAAGCACAGGCGGCCCTGGCTTCTCTGGATGAGCTGCCTGAAGCGGCCAAAGGTCTGTCCAACCCGGACAACCTGATTGTGCAAAGAAACTCCGGCATCGTATACAAGCAAGTTGCGGATCAGCTTAAACAGCAAGGAGTTATTTTCACGGATCTTGAGACTGCGCTGCAGGAGCATGCCGATCTTGTGAAGACTTATTTCATGAAAGCTGTTGAAGCGGGCGAAAATCAGTTGACTGCGCTGCACGCTGCTCTTTGGAATGGAGGCATCTTCCTTTACGTGCCCAAAGACGTGAGAGTGGACATCCCGCTGCAGGCGCTTTTTGTTACTGACGATGCGGAAGCGAGCTTTGCGCCTCACGTTCTGATTGTTGCGGAAGCGAACAGCTCGGTAGCTTATGTCGACAATTTTGTTTCCTCGCACAGCGGCGGCCACCTGGTTCAAAACGGAGCGGTTGAAATTTTCGTGAAACCGGGAGCGAAAGTAAATTACGCGACGATTCACAATATGGGCGAATCGGTAACGGATTTGACTTACCGCCGCGCGATTGTCGAAAATGACGGCGGCGTGCAGTGGGTAGTCGGAGAGCTGAACTACGGCAATTCGATGTCCGATACGACGTCCATTTTGAAAGGCAACGGCTCCGATTCAGACGCCAAAGTCATCTGCGTCGGAACTGACGAGCAAAAGCTGAACCTGACTACGCGCGCCGTACACTTCGGCAAAGCTTCGACTAGCGATATGATTACCCGTGCCGTTATGAGAGACGGAGCTACAGCGATCATCAACGGTATTACGAAAATCGAAAAAGGTGCTACAGGCTGCAACGGCCAGCAGACCGAGAAAGTGCTCATGCTGAGCCCCAAAGCGCGCGGCGACGCCAACCCGATCCTGCTTATCGACGAAGACGACGTTAAAGCGGGCCACGCGGCAAGTGTCGGTCAAGTGAACGCGGAGCAGGTCTACTACCTGATGTCCCGCGGGATTTCCAAAGAAGAGGCGCAGCGCCTGATCATCTACGGATTCCTTGCGCCGGTCGTTTCCGAAATTCCGATCAAGAGTATCGAAGAGCAGCTGCAAAGCTTTGTAGAAAGGAAGCTGGGACAATGAATACCGCGGAGATACGTGAGCTTTTTCCCATTCTCAAGCAGGAAGTGAACGGTCATCCTCTCGTATATCTGGACAGCGCAGCTACGTCCCAGAAGCCGGTGAGCGTGATTGAAGCGCTGAAGCGTTACTATGAGTGGGACAATTCCAACGTTCACCGCGGCGTTCATACGCTCGGCTCACGCGCGACTGACGCGTATGAAGGGGCACGGGAGAAAGTAGCCAAATTCATCAACGCGTCCAGCGAGCAGGAAATTATTTTTACGCGCGGCACGACGACCGCCATTAATGTGGTGGCGAACAGCTACGCGAGAGCGGTGCTGCGGGAGGGCGACGAGATCGTCATTACCCCGATGGAGCATCACAGCAATTTAATCCCATGGCAGCAAGTTGCGAAAGCGACGGGAGCCACTTTAAAGTACATTCCTTTGCAGGCTGACGGTTCCATATCTTTGGCCGATGCCGAGAGCGTCATTACGGAGCGGACGAAATTCGTTTCGATCGTTTATGTATCCAACGTGCTCGGGGTCATCAATCCGGTTAAAGAAATTGCCAAAATCGCGCACAAGCATGGCGCAAAAATCATGGTCGACGGCGCGCAAAGCACACCGCACATGAAAGTCGACGTGCAGGATTTGGATTGCGACTTTTACGGCTTTTCCGGACATAAGATGTGTGGACCTACCGGAATCGGGGCATTGTATGGGAAGAAGGCACTGCTGGAAAGTATGGAGCCCGTTGAATTCGGCGGAGAAATGATCGATCATGTGGATCTCTATGAATCTACCTGGAAAGAGCTCCCCTGGAAATTCGAAGGGGGGACGCCGATCATTGCCGGCGCCGTAGGATTGGGAGCGGCTATCGATTTTCTGCAGCAAGTTGGTATGGACAATATTTATAAGCATGATGTGCAGCTTACGAATTATGCGCTTGAGCGAATGCGGGAGATCGAAGACCTCACCGTTTACGGTCCTCTCCAAAACCGCGCCGGTCTCGTCACGTTTAATCTTGGGGATGTGCATCCTCACGATGTGGCGACGGTACTGGATGCGGAAGGAATAGCCGTTCGTGCCGGCCACCACTGCTGCCAGCCTTTGATGAGATGGCTGCAGGTTACGGCTACGGCTCGCGCCAGCTTTTATATGTACAATACCGAAGAAGATATTGACCGACTTGTGGCGGCCTTACTAAAAACAAAGGAGTACTTCGGTCATGCAATTGGATGATTTATACCGCAGAGTCATTATGGATCACTATAAAAACCCCCGCAACCGCGGCAAGTTCGACTCCAGCGAAGCGGTCACGATCGACCTGAACAACCCGACCTGCGGCGATAAAATATCGCTGCAGATGAAGGTGGAGGACGGGAAAGTCGCGGACGCCAAGTTTATCGGCGAAGGCTGTTCGATCAGCCTTTCTTCCGCTTCGATGATGACGGACGCGGTGAAAGGCAAGACGCTCGACGAAGCGCTCGAAATGGCTGAGAAATTTTCCGGATTGATGAAGGGCGAAGCCGTGGAATTCGAGTATGAAGATATTGAGGCGTTGTCGGGGGTCAACAAATTCCCGGCCAGAATCAAATGCGCGACATTAGCGTGGAACGCGCTGCGCAAAGGCATCGATCAAACGAAACAGAACGGATAACGAATAGGAGGTAACTACGATGGCCAAACAAATGCCCGAACTCGATGAGTACAAATATGGTTTTAGAGATGAGCACAAGGCTGTATTCCAAAGCGGTAAAGGTCTGACGCGCGAAATCGTGGCGGAAATTTCCAAAATGAAGGGCGAGCCGGATTGGATGCTGCAGTTCCGCTTGAAATCGCTGGAACAATTTTTTGCAATGCCGATGCCTCGTTGGGGCGGCAATTTGGACGATCTGGATTTTAACGATATCCAGTACTACGTAAAACCTTCCGAGAAGCAAGGCAAAACGTGGGAAGAAGTTCCGACGGAAATTAAAGAAACTTTCGACAAGCTGGGGATCCCGGAAGCCGAGCAAAAGTTCCTGGCGGGCGTATCCGCGCAGTACGAATCCGAGGTCGTCTACCACAGCATGCAAAAAGAGCTTGAAGAGCAAGGCGTTATCTTCACCGATACTGATACGGCGCTTCGCGAATATCCGGAGTTGTTCAAAGAATATTTCGGCACGGTCATTCCGCCAAGCGATAACAAATTTGCCGCACTGAACAGTGCCGTATGGTCCGGCGGCTCCTTCATCTATGTGCCAAAAGGCGTGAAATGCGAAGTGCCTTTGCAAGCTTACTTCCGCATCAACTCCGAAAACATGGGGCAATTCGAGCGCACGCTGATCATTACGGACGAGGACAGCTTCGTGCACTATGTAGAAGGCTGTACAGCTCCTATCTACAGCACGAACTCCCTGCACAGCGCCGTAGTTGAGATCGTCTGCAAGAAAAACTCCCGCGCCCGCTATACAACGATTCAAAACTGGGCGCCGAACATTTACAACCTCGTTACCAAACGTGCCGTTGCCGAAGAAAATGCGACGATGGAATGGGTCGATGGCAACATCGGTTCCAAACTGACCATGAAATATCCGGCCGTCGTTCTTAAAGGCCGCGGCGCCAAAGGGATGGTACTGTCCATCGCCGTAGCAGGCAAAGGACAGCATCAGGACGCCGGCGCCAAAATGACGCATCTGGCTCCGGAAACGACGTCGACGATCGTCTCGAAGTCGATTTCCAAGCACGGCGGCAAGGTGACGTACCGCGGACTTGCTTCCTTCGGACGCAATTCCCAAGGCTCAAAAGCGAACATCAAATGCGATACGCTCATTTTGGATAACGAATCCACATCGGATACAATTCCTTATAACGAAATTATGAACGACAACATTACGCTGGAGCATGAAGCGACGGTATCCAAAGTATCCGAGGATCAACTCTTCTACCTGATGAGCCGCGGCCTTACCGAAGCGGAAGCTACGCAAATGATCGTTATGGGCTTCATCGAACCGTTCACGAAAGAACTTCCGATGGAGTACGCCGTAGAGATGAATAGATTGATCAAATTCGAGATGGAAGGCTCCATCGGTTAATCAAAAAAGCTCCCTGACGCTAACGCTAAAGGGAGTTTTTTGCTTTTGGCGCAGCCGCTTTTTCCTGCATGTGCCTCTCCCGGCACGGTTGGGTTGAGGCGCCTCACGGCGGTTGGTATCCTTGTTAAGGAGAAAACCTGCAAAAGTGCAGGTTTTCTCCATGTAAATGGTTCATTTTGGCGAAAAGCCTGCGATTGTGCAGGAGTTTTGACCCAATAGGTCTGTATCTCAAGTTGGAGAGGAAAAAACTGTAGTTTTGCAGGAATGTTTTGCAGAAACGGCATCCAGGGAGTAAAAGCCTGCACTTTCGCAGGTTTTTACTCCCTGGATGCCGATGATGTGTCAGCTCTAGCGAGCGAGTTTTTCAATTAGCGTCTTGCTCATTTCCGGGACGTATTAGGATACGGTTTAAGCTGTACTTGTACAGGTTCAAGTTGGAGCGACCATTCTTGTCCGAACAAGCCGTACTCATCATATCCCCACATCCACAAAGTTCCGTCTTTTTTTATGACCGCATCGGTGATCTCGCCTGCAAAAACCGCAGCGACATCGGATAACCCTTCAACCTGGGCCAGGGGGCGATTAATTGAAGGTGATAGGGTGCTTACCGTTTCTACATATTTTTTTGGAATATATCCGAAAGTCCAGACGGTACCGTCCTTTTTCAAAGCGATTACATGGTTGCCTCCGATTGCCAGATCAACTACATCGTTTAAGCCTTTAACCGGGGCCGGCGGTTCATCTTTGCCTCCGTCAAATTTCGGGTCTGAAAGGTAGCCGGCTCCCCAGAGCCAAACCGTTCCATCCTTTTTCAGGACGATATGGTCATAGGAATTGCCCTGTCCGAGCTTTACAATATCCGTTAACCCTTGAACTTGCACGGGATTTTGCGTTTTAATTGATGCGAGCATGTTGTTTTCCCGATGATTATATTCCCAGGTCCAGACGGTTCCATCATCCTTCAGGATCAAGGAAGGAGAGATGTCTTTAATGTGGTCGATGCTTTTGACGAGCGTCAGTCCTTCTAGCGGGCGAGATTGGTATTTCTGCAATTCGGTCGTTTTAGCAAAAGCGGGGATGTCTTCCCATACCCACATTTTTCCGTTTTTGTCGACTGCTGCAAAGACATTGTCATGGAAGGAGCAAATTTTTACAATGTGCTCCAGATTGGGGACTTGTGTCCCGAGCTTTGGCGTCGCTTCCCCCCACTTGTCCTTTTGCGAGTCCGATGATTCATCAGAATCGACGGTCCATACGGTACCGTCATCTTTTAATGCGATCCCGAAATTTCTGTTGGAAACGATGCTTACAATATGGTTCATGTTCTCCACCTGAAACAAATTACCCCGGTTAGGCAGCAGATTCATTCTGTAGGCCCGCGACGAGACGGACAATCCCCATCCGTTGCCTTTATCGTCCAATACAAAAGGACGCTTGCCCACATCCGTAATTTGAACCGCTTTTGTACTTTCCGTAACTTTTGCTTGGACGGAAGGCGCTGCTCCGCCTAATACGAACAGACTCATTACGGCGGCTATAGATGTCGTCATTCTTTTTCTTAGCACATTTAAAATCATCCAACAAACCTCCAACTTATAGTAATATTCATTTTACATCCAAACTATAAGTTAGACGCTGGAAGTACAAAAAAAGTTTCTCATCTATACCCTAAAATGGAAAATGAATCATTCCTACCCTTACTTCACTATAAACTCGACTCTCGTGCCGTTGGGATACTGATCCAGCTGGTTTTTGACCCAGCTTCCGGCGCCGCGGTTGTCAGATGGCGTTATGTATTCGATGTTGGCGCCTTTGCCGCCTTCGCGGCACATAGCCATGGGCCATTCATCACGGTCATATCCCTTTTTGACAGGTATGTCCTGGAGCGATGCTTTGCGGTTATCGTCCGCTCCTTCGCGGGCAATGGTGCATACGGCTGATTCGCCGGATTTGATCGCTTCTTTGATGTGTTTTGCCGTTTCCGGGTAACGATCTTTAGGGAACACCAGTTGCACGGTTGCCGGCTTTGTCGGCTCAATGGCTTTGTAAGTGAACAAGCCGCCGCTGAGCAGGACCGAGAGGGATACTAAAATGAAAGCAATTTTCTTACGCAATGATAGGAACTCCTTTACTAGTTAGTTATGAACGGCGAATCGCGAATGACAGTGTAGGGTCCGCCCACAACGGAACGGCGATACTGAACAGCCAATAGGCGAGCACCAAAAAAGAAAGCAGCGCAATAATGAAACCGCCGGAGCGGCCGTTGCGAGTTTTGGCGACGATCCCGCAAATCAAGGCAATGATCCCGAAAACAAGACCGATCGGCGTTGTAATGAGGAGAACGTTCAATGCGATGGCGATCAGGCCAAAGATGACGCTGTAAAGCGAAGAAGCGGAAGCGGGCTTTTCCGGATTCATGTCATTGACACCAGCCTTTCGTTCACGATTTTTATATACTCATTCTCTCCATCTTACCATACGTATTAGCACGAATCTAACGGTAAAAGAGATATGTTGGCCGTTATGGATGCTATTGATGTATATTTGCAAGCGGCTTGTTTCAACCTATGAAGGATCACAACGTTTCCTCAAAGGAGCAGAGATGCCATGTGGAAAAGGCTGAAATTAGCGGCAGCGGGAAGTATGATCGCGGCATTGGCCGTAACAACCGCTTGCAGCGGCTTTAACGCTGCGCCGTTCAGTTCCAAAGCAATTCGCGGAGAGGCCCCATCGCCGCCTGTCATCGGGAGCGTATCCCAGACCGGCCAAGGACAGAAGATGCCGGGCGCCCAGGATGCCATAATTCCCTTAAAACAAATAGGCAATGTGAATTATGTGTCAGCGGGCGATTTGGTAGGCATTCTGAATTTCCAGTCGGATTGGGTGGAAGGCAACGACACTTTCCTTATCGGAGATCACGACTCCAACTTCGAGCTGAGTATGAACTCGACAAAGGCGCGCAAAGACGGCTATGAGCTGAACGTTCATCAGCCTTTCGTCAAGCAGGGTGTTATCGCCTATATTCCGATTTCTGCGCTCGGCGATCTGTTTCAAGAAGATATGTCGTACAAAGTGAGCGAGGGACAGCTCCGCATTCATCCATCGCCAGCCATTGAAGCCCGGAATGAGGATGATCTGGACCCCGGCGGAACGGAGGATGAGCTTGATTTTGCCGACGATCCGAACGATCCTTTTAAAGACGCGGATGAGGCGGCCAATCCGGTTTCGGGGACAGGCGGTTTCCCGATGGCCGAGATTGAAGCATGGTCGCCGGTCGGGCGCGGAGATATTGTTCCCGTCCTGAAAAATACGGATATCAACGCGCTGATTCGCAAAGGCAAGCAGTACATGGGCGTTAAGTATAAATTCGGAGCGGACTCCTACCCGTCTACGGGTCTTTTCGACTGCTCGGCTTTTACGCAATATATTTATGGCAAATTCGGCGTCAAGCTCCCCCGGTTGGCGAGGCAGCAGGCGGCGGAGGGCAATTTGGTCAGCCGCAAAAGCTTGCGAAAAGGCGACTTGCTGTTTTTTTACGTGCCCGGGCGGTTCAAAAGCAATAAAAACGTAGGGCATGTCGGCATGTATATCGGCAATCATCGGATGCTCCATGCGTCGCCTTTATCCGATAAGGGCGTTCAAATTACAAATATCGATACAGCTTATTGGAAGGAAACTTTTTTGCGGGCGAAACGTGTCATATAATGGATTTTATTGTAAAATTAAGGTCTGTCTCCGGGACAGGCTTTTTTATTTTTGCTTTTTTTTGAAACAATTCGGGAGGTCCTGCGTTTTACTTAGTAGGCAGTCTGATGAATACAACACATTTTGTCGAAACGAGGAGGTTTGCAATGAACATCGTGCTTTACGAAAAAATGGCGGACGGCGGACTCAGCAAAATTCACGAACGCGCGTGGGACGAAAAGCTGGTCATGGCGCTGGAAGCGGCTAATTATTTGCTAATCGGGGGCAAGGAATATGAAATGATCGAGGGCAGATTGAATCTGGACCTCAACGTACTTGAATTGCTGCTTGCTGCAGGAGGGGAAGCGGACGACCGCGCAGGGGGAGATCAGCTTTGAAACAGCCGTTGAAAGTATTATCCACTTCTCTAGGCCTTTTGCTTGCGGGACATATGCTTTTGATTCCTGCCGGGTCTGCGGAAACGGCTGCTTCCGGCAGCACCCCTCAGCTTGTCGAATGGTCGACGGATCAGGTCAAGGCTTATTTTGACGCAAGTGCGGACTGGAATTTGCCGAATGCGGCCGTGCAGGGAGAGAAGCTTCCGGAATCAACGGAAGAGCCGCAAGCCGGCGGAGGGACATCGGGCGGCAGCGCGCCGGTCGTCGTCAACAATTACGGAGGCGGCCTCGGTTGGGACGATTTGCTTTTATATCATCTGATTTTGAACAGCGGCCGTTCCTATTCATCCAGCAGTTGGGCAAACAGCCATCCTTCCTACGATTACCGGACGAAACAAAAGTATGTCCCGAAAACATATACCGGCGATACTTTTGCCAACCGTTCCAAAACAAAGACACCTACGACTTCGAGCGGAACAGGATCTTTTACGACCAATAAATCCAAAACCGGCTCAAGCTCCAGTGCCAAAGCCACTCCATCAAGCGGCAGCTCGGGCGGAGGTGCAAGCAGCTCAAAAACGAGCACAGACGCCGGTTCAAAAGCGAATACGGATAGCGGTGCAAAAGCGAGTACGGGCAGCAGTACAAAAACGGGCGCGGACACCAGCTCAAAAGCAAGCACAAGCAGCAGCAGCTCCAGTAAAAGCACAAGCTCAAGCACAAGCTCAAGCACAAGTTCAATCACAAGCTCAAAATCGAGCTCGACATCGTCCGGCAGCATTGGCGGCAGGTCCAGCGGGTTCAGCTCAAGTTCCAGTTCCAGCTCCAGTTCCGGGGGTTGACGAAAATGGCGTATGAAGTTATGGGCACTCCTTCTCCCGATCGGAGCAGCCGGGTGAAGCAGCTTGCCGAGCTCGGCTTTACTTGGGCGGATCTGGAACAGGAAGCCTACTGGATTGACCAACTCGTCGCGATGGACCACGGCACGTACGAGGAATTGCTGGCCGCCGCGGGAAAGCTTTGGATCGTTTTTGACAAAGCTGCGCGATTCGTCCTTGGGCGGCGGGATCTGTATGCAGCGCTCTCCATCCCGGAAGTGCTGTGGGACGGCTTGGACCGCCTCGAGCCGAACGGTCCGGGGCTTTTGAGCCGGTATGCGCGGTTCGATTTCGCCGTCGATCAAGAAGGCGGCATCAAACTGTTGGAGCTTAATGCCGACACACCGACGGGCTACATCGAAGCCTCGATGGCGACGCCGTGGATGTGCGCGCAGTATGGAATCGACTCGCCTAACAGTGGCATGAAAGAGCTCGTGCGCCAGGCCTGGGAAGCGGAAGCCCCCGATTATGCGGCATGCGTCGCTTACGGCCGTCATGCGGAGGACTCGGGGACGATAGACGCTCTTGTCGCCCATAGCGGACGGACAATAACGTGCGTCGATTGTCTCGATTTATGGATCGACGAAGGCGTCGTGAAAGTCGGGGAGGAGCACACGATTCAAACCATGTTCGCCCTGTATCCGAAAGAATGGATGGGCATCGACGACGGCGGCGAAGCGCTGGCCTATTCGCTGGAAGAGGGACACCTCAGCTTGTTTAATCCGCTCCATGCAGTCATTTTGCAATCAAAAGGGCTGCAGGCCGTTATTTGGGGGCTTCATGAGCTTGGCGCCGACCTATTCACGGAAGAGGAACATTCGGTCATTCAAGCTTACATGCTGGCTACTTATACGATGCCCGTGCTGGACGGCGGATACGTGTCCAAGTCGATGTTCGGCCGGGAGGGCGGTTCCGTGGAGCTTTACGATGCGGAAGGCGCGCTGGAGACAAAGGACGAGGCGGGATTCGACACGAGTGTGTTTTTTCAAAGAGTTTACCAGCAGCGTGCGGATTTGCCCAAGCTGGCTTTTCATCATGCAGAGCTGCATCTGCTCACCGGATTGTTCGTGCTGAACGGCGAGCCTTGCGGTCTGCTGGGCCGCGCAGGCGGGATCATCACCGGGAATTCGAGCCATTTTGTAGCGATAGGAGTGAAATCAACTTGAAGCAAAATCGATTTTGGCTCATGGCGGGAGTCTTTGCAGCCATCATTTTCATTATAGGGTTTTTCGTCGTCGCTAACGGCAGCAAATCGCCGGATCAGGACAAAGCCGCTTCGGGAGCCGGCGGCAGTGAGATTCCGTGGGACTATCGGGTAACGGAAGGCAAAGTCGGCGACTTGCTGGACGGGGATATGCTGCTGCTGCCGAACAATGAACGGATTTCCAATGATCAAAATTTTGCGACCGGCGATCAGGCTTGGGTGCTTAATTATATGAATGCAAGCATGAAAACGGACGCTGAGGGCCGGAACGATGTGACACTGTCGCAATGGAAGCCGATCAAAACATTCAAGACCAAGGAAGATGCGGAGAAGGATTTGTCCGAGTTGAAAAAGGAAGTGAAGACCACGGTGGACCTGGTAGGCGTGTACAAAACGGAGTTGGACGGAAAATACCGCTATTTTGCGGTAGCGGATTTGCCGACGGGGCAAAAGATCAAGCAGCCGATCGGAGAGGACCGCTATACCAGCCTTAAGGATAAAAAGCAGGTGGACGTTATTTTGGAAGAAGTTCACGATTACGGCGATTACGATCAAGCAATGGCAAAATTCAGGGGGTGGGCAGATTGATGGTATGGAATCTTGTACTTAGCTTTTTCGTCATCGTATTGCTTCAATTCGCCGGGATGTATTTGTTCAGTCTAATGACTCCCTACCGCGATATGGAAGAAATCAATAACGGCAATCTGGCCGTAGGCATTACAATGGGAGGCAAGTTCGTTGCCTCGTCCATTGTGCTTGCGATTGCGGCGTATACGAACTCCTCGATCTTGCATATGAGCCTGTGGTTCGCGGTAGGGTATGTATGTTTGATTGCGGCTTACTGGGTGTTTGACTGGCTGACGCCGGGCGTCAAGCTGTCGGACCAGCTTCGCCAAGGCAATGTTGCCGTAGGGACGATGCTTGCGGCCGTCTATGTCGGGATCGCTTTGACGGTCAGCAGCCTGATCGTCTGATAAGGCTACATGGCGATTTGCGTGATTTCTACATCGCCAAGCTGAGACAAGTCGAGAAACTCGTCTTCGATTTTAACGAGCGGCCGGAAGAAGTCGGAAGGGTTGGTCATGATGATTTTTCCGGTTCTTCCGTCGCTTAGCAACACTTTTTTGCCGATAAAGTTAGGAATCATGTGCCGTATGAAAACTTGCGTAATTTGCGGGTCCAGCTCGCCGAAGCTCATGCGGTGCAGTTCCTTCAGGACGTACAGCAGATCGCGTTTTTCCTGGTACACACGGTTGTTGATCATCGCGCTGTAGACGTCTGCAACCGCGACGATACGGGCGTAGGAATGAATGTCCTTGTTGATTTTGCGCAGCGGATAACCGGTGCCGTTAATGCGTTCGTGATGCTGCAGGGCAGCCAGGGCGATAGCCTGTTCCTGCAAGGAATCGCGAATGATTTCAAAGCCGTAAATCGTATGTTTTTTGACTTCATCGTATTCGTCATTGGTAAGCTTGCCGGGCTTTTGCAAAATGCTCGGGTCGATTTTGCTTTTGCCGATATCGTGGAGATAGCCGGCCTTACCTATGTATAGAGCTTCTTTTTCCGATTTTTCCATCCATTTGGCGATGTAATAGGAAAGCATGCCTACTTGTACGCTGTGCTGATAGGTGTAGTCATCCGGGCTGTTTAAAGAAAGCAGCAGAGAGACGACATCTTTTTCGTTCCGACACGAGTCGATCAGCGGATTGAAAGAGGCCTCGATCGCTTCATTGTCAATGAGCTTACCGGAGCCGGCTTTGCCAAACAGATCTTTGAATCCATCAATAGCACTTTGAAAACCAAGGGATTGTGCGGGGCTTGCTTCAATGTCAGCGGTTTCATCAGGTTCTGCTCCATCCGCGCTTCTCGGAAAAATGTCAACATAGTCGACATTGTGCATGTTTAGCAGATGGATATCGCTGCCGCTGAGCGAGGTTCCGGCCGACAGGAGATTCAATCCCGCGGCATTGTAGGTGTCGCTCATCAAAGTATCGCCAACTACTAGCTGTAAGACATGTGTGCGCATAAGTAAGTCCTTTCTACAGCCTATATATCTAAAGTAGGTATATAGTTATAGTATCAGCTACTCCTAGAAGTTGGCAATAAGCAAGGATGAGTTTTTGCGTTTTTTACATTCCAATGTAGCGGCTGTAAAGACTTTTGGCATGCGTCAGGTCGCTCGTACCTTGCACCAGAACGCGTCCGTCCGGGAAAATGACGAGCGTGACTTCGGGACCGGCCTGAAATTTGAGCAAAAAGCGGTTTCGCTCCGTAGGACCCAGCGGCGTAAGTCTTTCTTCCCACTGTTCGAGGGTCAGGGACGAAGGGACTACCGGATGGATTTGCACGGAGTCGCGTCCGCAAAGCGTCTGGATGACGTCGCTGTCGTGCATGGCATCCAAATAGTCGTAATGCCCTTTACCGCAGGCGGGACAATCCGGCTTGCGCGCGCCCGCAACGTTAATGGAGGAATTGTGATTGAACCACAAGTCCCATTGCTGCATGCGGTCATTCAAATGCTCCAGATCCCCTACGAGATATTTGATCGCTTCCGTAGCCTGAAAAGAAGCCACGACATGGATAATGCCGCCGATGACGCCGGCCGTATCGCACGTTTCCGCCGTTCCGGCAGCGGGGGCTTGCGGAAACAGGCACCGCAGGCAAGGGGTATGCTTGGGCCGAATCGTCAAAGCGACGCCTCTCGAAGCGACGGCTCCACCGTAGATCCAGGGGATGCCGAGCTTGCTGCTGACGTCGTTGATGAGAAAGCGGACGGAGAAATTATCGGAACCGTCCAGAATAATGTCCACGCCTCCGAGCAGCTGCTCCGCATTCAAAGGATTGAGGTCGACGACGTGCGGCTCGATCGCAACGAGAGAGTTGACGCTCTGCAGCCGCCTTGCCGCTGCAACCGCCTTGGGCATCGAGGAGGCGGCGTCTTCCTCATCGTACAGCATTTGGCGCTGCAAATTGCTGGCCTCGACGAAATCGCGGTCGATCAGACGCACATACCCGACTCCGGCGCGCACCATATGATTGGCAAGCACAGTTCCGAGCGCGCCCATGCCGACGATGGCGACCCTGCTGACGTTCAATTTTTTTTGACCTGCCGTTCCGATCGGAGCAAACAGCGTCTGCCGGGAATAACGGGGATCCACGGCCTGTTCCAAACCGTTATCTATTTGCATGAATGTTCACCTCTTGCAGTCAGTCCGGTTGTTTCAGCGGATTCCAGGTGCCGGTCTGGCTGCCTTTCCACTCCGAACCGTCCTCCCAAATTTCTTTTTTCCAGATCGGAACCGTCTGTTTTAAACGCTCGATGGCATAGCGGCTCGCTTCGTAGCAGTCCGCCCGATGGGGTGTTGACACGGCGATCACGACGCTTGCTTCGGCGATCGCGACTTTGCCCAGCCGATGCGTAATGGCGCACAGCGCCCCCGGCCATTTGGCGCCAATTTCCCCGCCGATCGCTTCCATCGTCTTGATGGCCATAGGCACATAAGCTTCGTATTCCAGAAGCACCGTCCGCTGTCCGGCGGTCATTTCCCGGGTTGTCCCGATAAAAACGAGAGAAGCGCCGTGATTCGGGTGGTTAACTTTGCCGGCCACCTCCGCCGCATCGATGGCGTCGAACGTAACCGCATATTTCGAAGGCTCCGGCTGCCCGCCCGACACGGGAGGGATCAGAGCCAGCTCGTCGTTCTCGGAGACGGTCTCCTCTTCGCCGGCGTAGGCCTGGTTCTTGGCGACAAAACAGGCGTGCAGCATGACTGCAGCGGCCGGATGCCGTTCGGCGATGAGCTGTTTTAATTGTGCTATAGATACAGTTTCCTGTTCCGTTTCCATAGTAAGGACGGAAGTTTCCAGCAGATCCGCGAGACCTGCGAAGAGCTGTATGGTTACTCTCATGGCTGTGTGCACCTCTTGGCTTGATGTCGATTCCCTACAGCATATCATATTTTTGCGGGAAAATGGTATAATGAGGCATGTCAGGCAATCTGCCGTACAGAAAGAAGGGAACTGACGTATATGGGAGAGCGAATGAGCATACAAGTGAAAGACAAGCATATAGCCGCCGAGGTGTTTGCCGTGGAGGAGATGGCGGCCCTGGCCGAGCTGAGCTTGCCGTTGGAGGAGCGGGTTCCGGCCGTGCGTGGAGAAGCTTTTGATCTGAAATCGTGGTATCAGGGATGGAGGCAAAAGCACGGGGCGACGGATGCTCCGCAGCCTACCCATCTGAAAGTCGAGGCCGCCGATGAATTCCAGGCTTTGATTCCGTGGTCCCAGGCCGACCGGGCGTTGTTTTTGTATGCCCAGGACGGCGAGCCGCTGAGCAAGGGGTATCCGATCCGGCTGTACGTTCCGGACGGTAGCAGCGAATGCCTGAATGTCAAGAGCGTCGTCAGCATATGGTTTCTCCATGATGCGGGGCTGGGGAACAAAGCGGCATTCGGCTTCAAAAATTCGGTATCTCCGGATGAGCTGAAATTCAAGAAATGAGCGGAATTCGTCGGATAGATCCCAGGAGGTGAACGTATTGGTTAGTGGGCTGCGCAAACTAGTCATTTTGCATACGAACGACATACACAGCCATTTTGAACAGATGCCGAAAATCAGCGCGTACTTTCAAAGCGTACGAAGCTCGCTGCCTGCGGATCAAGTGCTGGCGCTCGATATCGGAGACCACATGGACCGGATGCGGCCGGAAACGGAAGGCACCGGCGGGGTTGCGAACGTGGAGATTATGAACGCCACCGGCTACGAAGCGATGGCTGTGGGCAACAACGAAGGGCTTACTTTTACCCCGGATGCGCTTGGCGCCGTATTTCGCGAGCATGCCCGGTTTCCGGTCATCGCCAGCAATGTGCTGGATGCGGCAACGAACCGGACGCCGGACTGGATGCTTCCGTATTTGATCGTTCATAAGTCGGGGCTGCGGATCGCCTTGATCAGCGTCACGGCCGCTTATACCGACTACTACGAGCTGCTTGGCTGGCACGTTGCCGAGCCGCTGCAAGCCGTCGCCGAGATGACGGAGCGGCTGCGGCCGCAGGCGGATCTCTTCGTCGTCATGTCCCATCTGGGACTGCGGATGGATCAGCACATGGCGGAGGAACTGGAAGGCATCGACCTGATCCTCGGCGGCCATACGCACCATCTGCTCGAGGAGCCGCTCTTGATCGGCGGCACCTATATTGCCGCGGCCGGCAAGTTCGGCGCTTACACCGGCCGCATCGATCTTGCCTACGATCCGGCCGGCCGCCGGATCGCCGAGCTCCGCGGCGTCGTCGTGCCGATGGACGGCGCCGCCGAAGACAGCAGCGTCACCGCGCTGCTGGAGAGCTACCGCAAGTCTAGCGCCGCCGCGCTGGACGAGGAAGTCGCGCGGCTGCGGCAGCCGCTGCGCCTTGATTGGTACGGCGAGTCCCCGCTGGGCAACTTGCTTGCCGCGGGGCTTCGCCGATGGACCGGCGCCGAGATCGGGCTGGTCAACAGCGGCCAGCTCCTTCAGGGGCTGAAGGAGGGGCGCATTACCCGCGGGCGGCTGCTGGAAATCTGCCCGGGGCCGATCAACCCCTGCCGCCTGCGGCTCAGCGGGGCCAATCTGCTGCAAGCGCTCGAAGAGTCGCTGCTTGGCGAATTTATGGAGAAGCCGATACGGGGCTACGGCTTCCGGGGCGAGGTGCTGGGCGTTCTGTGCGTCGACGGCATGCGCGTCGAAACGGACAGCTCCCGCCCGCCTTACGAACGCGTAATCGCCGCGACAGTCGGCGGCGAGCCGCTGGAGCCGGACCGCGAATATACGATCGGTACGATCGACATGTTCACGTTCGGCTCCGGCTATATGTCGCTGGGCAAGGGCAGCGACATCGAATATATGCTCCCGGAGTTTATCCGGGATGTGCTGGCCGCGCAGCTTCGGGACGAAGAGGCGGTCAAGAGCTGCGGGGACCAGCGGTTCACGGACCGAAGCCGCGCGAATTTTGCGGAAGAATAGTTCCAATTGACGATCTTTGTCGGATGTATTGTCAGATATGCATATAGTTAGGTAGAATATATAATCGGACAGGAGATTACCATAAACGAACTATTCGAAGGGGGAAGCCATGTACCACATTTGGGAAGCATTTATTATTGGCATTGTGGAAGGATTAACCGAATTTTTGCCCGTATCCTCGACAGGACATATGATCCTGACTCAAAACTTGATGAAAATTAACGATAACGACCCGGTCATCCAGACGTTTAACTTTTTTATTCAATTGGGAGCTATTTTGGCCGTCGTGCTGATTTATTGGAAACGGATTTTGTCGCTGTTCGGATTGATCCGCAGAAAAAGCGACAGCCCTACCGGGAGAAAGCTGAACCTGCTGCACATTCTGGTCGGCATTTTGCCTGCGGGCGTAATCGGCGTACTCTTCAACGATTATGTCGATAAGTATCTGTTCAATGCAACAACGGTGCTGGTCGGTCTCGTGTTGGGCGGTATTCTTCTGATACTCGGCGAGAAACGAAAAGAACGCCCGTCTACCGAAGTGATGGACGATTTGACGTACAAGCAGGCATTTTTCATCGGTATGTGGCAGCTGCTTTCCATATGGCCGGGATTTTCCCGATCCGGATCGACGATTGCCGGCGGCATGCTCTCGGGAGTAAGCCGGGCGGCCGCTGCGGATTTTACGTTTATTATGGCGATCCCGGTCATGTTCGGGGCTTCCGGCATATATGTGCTCAAGAACCATTCGTCTTTGTCCATTGACTATCTTGGATTTTTCCTTACAGGCTTCTTCGTTTCGTTCATCGTCGCACTGCTGGCGGTCGTAACGTTCATCAGACTGGTGCAGCGCATGAAGCTTACATATTTTGCCTACTATCGCTTTATCGTTGCCATTATTTTTGCTTTATACTTGTATTTGTAAAAAAATTGTACCTTAGAACTAGATCGAACCGTGCCGAATGGTGCGGTTTTTCTATTGCTCTTTTTTATGAAATCTATTACATTTAGAAGAAAGATGAAATAAAATTTGCCAGAGTCTTTCACCTAAGCGAGGGAAGCAAAATGCGCTTAATGCCGATCAACATGTGTAAACCGGGAATGAGGCTGGCCAAAAATATTTACAACGAAGAGGGCCTGGTTCTGCTCGCTGTGAATGTAGAGCTTACGGAGCGACTTATAGAAAGGCTTTTCGTCTACGGCATCGACTATATATACATAGCGGATCCGCGTACGGATGATATCATACAGCCTGATTTGATACAGGAAGAGACGAGAAGAAAAGCGATACACGAAATTCGCAGCACGTTCCGCAGCATGATGGAGAATTCGCATAAGCGCAGCGCTGTCAGCTATTATGATTTGGGGCGCAAATTCCGCGAAGTGATGGCGATGATTATCGACGATGTAAGCAGTCATCAGGAAGCGATGGTCATGCTGAATCATATGAATATTACGGACAATTACTTGTTTCAGCATTCATTGAACGTAAGCATTTATGCAACCATGCTCGGAATCAGCTATGGCTACAACCGCGACAATCTCGTGGCGCTCGGAGTCGGGGCGCTGCTTCACGATATCGGCAAGACCAAAATTCCATTGGACATTTTACGCAAGCCGTCGCAATTAACCCACGAGGAATTCGACGAGATGAAGAACCATACGACCTACGGGTTCAATATCCTGAAAGAAGAACCCAACATTCCGCTCGTTTCCGCCCATTGCGCCTTACAGCATCACGAACGGATCAACGGCAGCGGTTATCCGCGGGGCATTCACGGAAATGACATTCACGAGTTCGCCCGCTGGATCGGCTTGGTGGATTCGTATGACGCGATGACGACCATGCGGGTGTACCGCCGTCCGATGCTGCCTCATCAAGCGATGGAGCAGTTGTTCGCAGGGTCCGGCACGATGTACGATCAGAGCAAAATCGCGCTCTTCCGGGACAAAGTCGCCATCTATCCGCTCGGAATTCCGGTGCGCTTGAATACGGGCGAGTCCGGAATCGTATCCAAACTGCACATTACGGTTCCGCACCGTCCCGTTGTCCGTATTTTGCAGGATGAATCCGGTCAAGATTTGAAAGAGCCGTACGAAATCGATCTGTCCGTAAAGCTGAACATTCTCATAACGGATGTCGGAGATACGCATGTGGGAGAAGTTGCATCCGACAAAGGCATACCTACGATTTTTTGAGATACAATATAAGCTAACGAATCAAGAACCTGGGAAACCGGGTTCTTTCTTATTTTGTCGGATCCGGAGGGGTTGACGTGAGGAATACGGAATCGAAAGGGAGCTTTTGGCGATGGGGCTATGCGATGCACCGATTCAGGTGGCCGGTGTTAATCGCCGGCCTTGTGCTGCTTCTCGGATTTGCGTTCTTTGCTCAAAAGACGCCCGGCCTGCTCAAAGATAACGGCTTTACGCCGAAAGGCAGCGAATCCGACCGCGGGCTCGCCGGGCTACAGCAGGAACTGGGGCTTCCCGTCACTTTGCTGAACCTGGTATATACGGGCAAAGGATACGATTTCACGGAGCAGCGGAATCAGCAGGCGGTTCTGAACTCGCTGAAAGAGCTCGGCAAGCTGCCCTATGTCGGACAAATCAGCTTATCCGGCGTTCCGCGTCTGGAAGGTCGTCGCGACGTTCAGGCCGCAGCCGTGCCGCTCAATCTGGAAACGAACGAGGCGTTGGAAAAATTCCCGGAGATCAAGCAAAGAGTCATCCCGCCTGCGGGAATGAATGTGTATGTCACCGGCGGACCGGCCATTCTGTACGATATGCAGGAAGCCAGCAAACGCGATATCGCCAAATCGGAAGCGATAGGTCTGCCGATTGCGCTGCTTGTTTTACTTGTGGTATTCGGCACTTTGGTGGCGGCGATGCTCCCGCTCGTCGTAGGCATAATGAGTGTTACGCTGACGCTTGGAATTACTTATTTTATTGCCCAGCATCAATCGTTGTCCAACTTTTTACCGAACATGGTGACGATGCTGGGGCTGGCGGTTGGCCTCGATTATGCGCTGTTTCTCGTGAGCCGCTACCGGGAGGAGCTGGGCAAGCAGCCCGGGGTGGCCGAAGCCGTGGCCATGACCTGCCATATGGCCGGCAAATCGATATTTTTTTCCGGCATCGCGGTATTGATCGGTCTGCTCGGCATGCTGTTCGTGGACCTCACTTTTTTTCGCTCGCTGTGCCTTGGCGGCGTGATCGTCGTTTCCATTTCCGTCATCGCCGCCAATACGGTGCTGCTCGCCCTGCTTGCCGTCCTGGGGCACAAAATAAACGCCCTGCAGATCATCCCCCGGCGGTTCCGCAAGGAAAGGACTTCCCTCTTCTGGGAGAAGGTGGCGTACGGCGTCATGAAACGCCCGCTGCTGCTGATCGTTGTTGTCGGCGGCGCGCTCATATACACGATGACGCCGATCGGCTCGATGAAGCTCAGCGTGCCGAACGCCGAGGTGCTTCCTCCGGCCTACGAATCCCGGTACGGATCGGATCTGATGAAGACGGCGTACGATTCACGGAAGCTGAATCCGATCCAGATTCTCATCCGCACGCGAGCGGAGGTTTGGGAGGAGGAGGCGATTCGGCAGGTGCGCGGACTGGAGAGCAAAGTGGCGGCAATCTCCGGCGTCCGGGAGGTGAGCAGCTATATCAGCCCGTTTGGCCGGCTTTCCGACGCAGAGCTGGCGGCGGTGCTGGCCTCACCGTCTGCAAGGGCGCCGATCGAACAGGGCAAGCTGGCAAAAGCGCATACCGCGCTCATGGTCGTAACCCCCCGGCAGGACCCGGACGACCCTGCAACCGATGGGCTTGTCAGGGATTTGCGCAAACTGGACCCGGACGGCCTGGATATCGAGATAACCGGGGGTCCCGCGTATCGTCTGGACATTATCGACCGGATTCAGAGCCGCATCCCCGAAGTGCTGGCTTTTGTAATGGGCATTACGTATATCGTACTGCTGCTGGCTTTTCGTTCGGTGCTCCTTCCGCTTAAAGCCGTGCTCATGAATATGCTGAGCCTGGGGGCGAGCTTGGGCATCGTCGTGCTTATTTTTCAATACGGCTATTTGTCGGACATGCTGCGGATTACTTCCATCGGGTATGTCAGCGCAACGCTGCCCGTCATTATTTTTTGCATCGTGTTCGGGATTTCGATGGATTACGAGGTGTTTCTTATTTCGCGGATTATGGAGGAGTACGAAAGCACCGGAGACAACGAAGCGAGCACGGCCGCGGGCCTGACAAAAACCGGAAGCTTGATTACGAGCGCGGCGTTTATTTTGGTCGTCGTGGTCGGCTCCTTTATTTTCACGGACATCGAAATTATGAAGGCATTGGGGCTCGGTCTCGGGCTGGCCGTCCTGATCGATGCGACCGTCATCCGCGTCATGCTCGTGCCCGCGCTTATGAAGCTGCTGGGCAAAGCGAACTGGTGGGCGCCCCGCTGGGTAAAAAAGCGCAGGATTTCGGAGCGCGGGGGCTAGTGCGAGCGAGGGAGGCATGTTTCACTTTTTACTTTGCATAAGTTACAATATAGGTCATAGAATTAGGCACAATAAGATGCCGGCTAAATCAAGGAAACGATAGGTCAGGTGTAAACAGCATGAATATAAATGCACAAGCGGCCAGCCCGCTGCTGCCGGAGCTGTCCCCGGCGTACGATCCGTGGGATCCGCTGCGGTCGTATCGAAAGTACGGCAAACATGTATTGACGAGCGTGGAGTTAACGATCACGAACCTTTGCAATATGCGCTGCGAGCACTGCGCGGTCGGGGATTCCCTGACGATGACGGAAGGACCGCGAATTCCGGTTGCCGAGATGCTCAGGCTGCTCGACCGGGTCGAACATTTGGAGACGATCAGTCTAACCGGCGGAGAGCCGTCATACCATGAGAAAACGGTCAAAGAGTACATGCTGCCGATTCTGAAATACGCCCGCGAACGGGGAATTCGCACGCAGATTAACTCGAACCTGACGCTGAATTTGGCCAGATACGAGCTGATCGCTCCTTATCTCGACGTGATGCATATCTCGTTCAATTATTTGAATGCGGAAGATTTTCATCGGGTCGGGTTCGTGAACAGCAGCCATCCGGTCAGTCTAGAGACGGCTTCGCGGATGTATGAGCGGATGGTCGAAAATACGGTCGCGCTGAGCAAAGGCGGGCTGTACGTCTCCGCCGAATCGATGATCAATACCCGGACGCATGAAAAATTGCCCGATATCCACAAACTGATCGTAGAGATGGGCTGCAGGCGCCACGAGGTTCATCCGATGTACCCGAGCTCCTTTGCCGCGCATCTGCCGATGCTGTCGCTTGAGCAGCTCCGCGGCGCCATACACCGGCTGCTGGACAGCCGGAATCAGGAGCTCTGGATGCTGTTCGGCACTTTGCCGTTCTTTGCTTGCAACGAGGAAGAACAGGACCGCAAGCTGATTCAAAGGCTAAGAAGCGAGCCGAACGTAACGATGCGCAACGACCCGGACGGCCGCAACCGGCTGAACGTGAATTTGTTCACCGGAGACGTGTACGTCACCGATTTTGCCAATGAGCCGCCGCTGGGCAGCGTGTACCGGGACGATCTCGATACGATATTCGCCAGATGGGAAAGCCATCCGCTCAACCTGCGCGTCAACTGCTACTGCAGCGCCGCCGACTGCTGCGGGCCGAATTTGCTGGTGGCGGAATCGTATTACCGGAACGTGGATTTCAAAAGCCGAAAAGCTATCATTTAATCTTTTTTAAAGGAGATCCTTTTCGTTGGAACATACTTCGTTCGAACCCGACCGTATATTCTTAAATTTGGCGCTCGTGCTCGTGCTGGTGCTGCTGAACGGCTTTTTCGTAGCGGCCGAGTTTGCGCTGGTCAAGGTGCGGCAGTCCAGGCTGCAGCAGCTTGTCAATGAAGGGAGCAACAGGGCTCAATACGCGATGGCGGTCACGAACCAACTGGACACTTATTTGTCGGCCACCCAGCTCGGCATTACGCTCGCTTCGCTGGGACTCGGCTGGGTCGGGGAGCCGGCCGTCTCGGAGCTGATCATCCAGCCGCTGCTGTATGCTCTGCATATCGAGCCGTCCGTGTACACCCAAACGCTGTCGTTCGTCGTGTCGTTCGCGATTATTACTTTTTTGCACATCGTGCTCGGAGAGCTTGCGCCCAAATCGCTCGCCATCCAAAAAGCGGAGACGACCTCGCTCTGGCTATCCGCGCCGCTGTTGTTTTTTTATAAAATATTCCGGCCGATTATTTGGCTGCTCAACGGGGCGGCGAACGCTTTTCTGAGATGGCTGGGCGTAGAGCCGGCGAGCGAGCACGAAGCCGCGCATACGGAGGAAGAAATCCGGATATTAATGGATGAGAGCGTGAAAAGCGGACATATCGACCAAGACGAAATGGCGTTGTTTGACAACATCTTCGAATTCTCGGAACGGATGGCGCGGGAAGTTATGCTGCCCCGCACGGATATGGACTGCCTGTTTCTCGATTTGAGCTTTTATGAAAACCTGCAAATCGTGCATGAAACGAAGCATACCCGGTACCCTGTCGGGGTGGAGGATAAAGACCAGATCGTCGGCTTCGTCCATATTGCCGATTTGCTGACGGCCGACCCCGACGAGGAGCAGGATTTGCAAACTTTCATTCGCCCGATCCTGAACGTGCCGGAGTCCATGGAAGTGAGCCGGGTGCTCAAGCTTATGCAAAAAAAGCATTCCCAGCTTGCGGTTGTCATTGACGAATACGGCGGCACGGCGGGGCTTTTGACGCTTGAAGATATTTTGGAGGAAATCGTCGGCGAGCTGCACGACGAATTTGACACCGACGAGCGGCCCGGCATCGAAGTGAAGGATACGTACACCTCGGTCGACGGCCGGGTGCTGATCGAGGATTTGAACGATATGCTGGATCTGGATATCGAGGACGATGAAGTCGACTCCATCGGCGGCTGGCTGTTCAAGAAGCTCGAAGGGGCTCCCGTCAAAGGGAAAAAAGTTGAGTTCGGCAAACATATTTTTGAGGTTTCCGAAGTCGACCGCTTGCGGATCATACGGATACATATATACACTCAGCTGAGCGAAGCATAGAACGGAATAGGCGGAGGGTTCACATGTCTTTAAAAACCGTAGTAATCATGGCGCTCGGAATGCTGCTTTTGTACGGATTGTTTACGGTCGGGCTGCCTTTTTTGCTGGCGCTGGTTGCGGCCATATTTTTGGACCCGGTCACCGTGCTTTTGATGCGCGTCGTGCGGCTGAACCGGGTCGCGGTGGCGACGGTCGTCTGCACGCTGTTCACGCTGCTGACGCTTGCGTTGTTTTATTTTATCGGGCTGAACGTCGTGACCGAGCTTATCGATCTGGCCCGCAATGCGCCGAGCTATATGAACGAAGTGAACCGTTACGTCGATCAGGCGGTCAAGCAGACGCAGATTTTTTACGAATCCTTGCCGTCGGATATCGCCGATCAACTGCAGAGCTGGCTGGAAAGCAGCACGACCTCTTTGACGCAGGCGTTTACGAAGCTTTTGACGGGCATTTCCGGCTTTTTCCTTAGTCTGGCGGGAAAAATACCGAACATGTTCGTTTGGCTGATCGTATTCGTCATCGCCTTGTATTTGTTCATGTTCAGTCTGCCCAAGCTGAAAGCCGCATTCCTGTCGATGTTCGAGGAACAGTCCAAAACGAAAATGGAGAACGTGCTGATCAACCTGCGGCAGGCGATTTTCGGATTTATCCGCGCCCAGCTTATTATGGCGGTTTTGACGTACATGGTCACATTCATAGGGCTTTTGATTTTGCGTGCCGACTATCCGCTCGCCATTTCGCTCGTCGTGATGGTGATGGAATTCGTGCCCGTAATCGGTACGGGAATGGTGTTTATCCCCTGGTTCGGCTATCAGCTGCTGGTCGGGCATACGGCGATGGGGATCAGCCTGCTTGTGCTGTTCCTGGTCTTGACGATTTTCCGCCGGATCGTCGAGCCGAAAGTGCTGAGCGACGCCGTGGGCATCAATGCGTTGGCCGCTTTGATCAGTTTGTATGTCGGTTTTGAGCTTATGGGCATCAAGGGCTTGTTTCTCGGCCCGCTCGTCGTCATCATTTATCAGGCTATGCGCCGCGCCGGCCTTTTGAAGCTGAACATCAAATTGGAGTAGAGGAGGGGGGAAGTCTCCGGCATGAAGCTGATTTTATTCGATTTGGACGATACTTTGTTCGATTTCTCGGAAACGTGGAACGTCGTGCTGAAACGGATGTTTGCGGAGCACGATGTTACCGGCCGCTACGAGACGGAAGCTTTCTTCACCGCGTTTCAAAAGAAAAGCGACGAGCTCTTTCACTTGTATGAGCAGCGAATTTGCTCGATTGACGAGTACCGCAGCCGCAGGCTGATCGAGACTTTGCACGATCACGGATACGCGATGCGGACGGAGGAGGCGGACGCGTTCAACCGCGAATTCGTAGACCGGTATTTGCTCAGCCTGAAGCCGGACCCGGGTGTAAGGGAGCTGCTGCTGCGGCTCGGGGAACGGTACAGGCTCGGCATCGTCACGAACGGCCCGCACGATATGCAGGAAAGGAAGCTCGACAAGCTCGGCTTGCGGGATTTGTTTCCGGCGGACAGCGTGTGGATCTCCAATGCGGTCGGAGTGGCCAAGCCGGACCCGCGCATTTACAGGCTGGCGCTTGACCGCTTTCAAGTGCAGCCCGAAGAATCCGTATTCGTCGGAGATTCGTGGGAGGCGGACGTCGCCGGTCCGATCCGGATCGGCATGAAAGCGATATGGCTGAACAAATATGGCAAAAAGCAGGGGCAGGACGCCGTCCCATTGGCCAGCATTGCTCATTTGAATGAACTTATCGATCTTTTATTGTAAAAAGATCGCCCTTCACCTTTTGTGGGGAGGGGCGGTCTTTTTCTTTGCCGGGTGCAGCCGCGGCCGGAATGGCGGGAAAGCCTGCGAAACACCCATAGCGTTGGGGACGCCACTCCACAGGCACTGCCTGCGGTGCGTGGAAAGGCTGCAAAAGCACGCAGCAGTGCCGGCAGTGCGTGTGAAGGCTGCAAAAGCACGCAGCAGTGCCCGCGGTGCGTGTGAAGGCTGCAAAAGCACGCAGCAGTGCCTGCGGTGCGTGTGAAGGCTACAAAAGCACGCAGCAGTGCCTGCTGGTGCGTGTGAAGGCTGCAAAAGCACGCAGCAGTGCCTGCGGTGCGTGCGAAGGCTACAAAAGCACGCAGCAGTGCCTGCGGTGCGTGTGAAGGCCGCAACAGCACGCAGCAGTGTGTAGAAAACCTGCAAAAGTGCAGGTTTTTGCTCGTTTAGACACTTGTTGCGAGAAATTCCTGCAATTGTGCAGGCTTTTCCGCGCTAAGTAGGGTCCAGAGCCATTTTGACTTGGAATTCCTGCATTTTCGCAGGCTTTTTGCCAAAATGAGCTGATTTCACGAAAAAAGCCTGCACTTTCGCAGGCTTTTCGGGCTGCTAACCGCTAAACGAAACGAACGGCACTGCAGTTTGCGGAGAAGCTCAGCGCAGCAAGATGACAACGGCAGTCGGAGCGAAAAATAATCTGCAAACGCGCTCGGCAGCGACTCGGATTTTTTTGGCGGCCGAAAGGGCTTATTTAGCTTTTGTGCTTAGTAGATGCGCTTCGCTCCGGCATACTTGGGTGCCCAGTAGGTGCTGTCCATGCTTTGAGCGTAAACTCCTGCGGAGCGGGTGACGGACAGGAACCGGTTGTCTCCCATGTAAAAGCCGACGTGATCGACGGCGCCGGGGGCGGCAACGGAAAAGAAGACAAGGTCGCCCGGCTGCAGGTTGGCTTTTGTAATCGGAGCTCCCATTTGGTAGAGCGCGCTGGAAGTCGTGCGGTCCATGCTAACCCCATGGGTTTTGAACATGTAGTATACAAAACCGGAGCAGTCGAAGCCCTGCGGAGCCGCGCCTCCCCACACATACGGCGTGTGCAAAAAATTCATTGCATCGCCAAGCAACGCGTTTTTGACAAGCGCATGATCGATACCCGTCCGGGTGGCGGCGTCAACAGCGCCGGTTGCGGGAAATTCGTACGCTTTTTGAAAATTTTTGACCGAATCGGCGGTAATCGCGCCATAATAGCCGGTCACCGTTGGATAAGTGAAGTAGCCGAGCGTTTTCAGGTTTTGCTGGAGCGTCGATACGGAGTCGCCCCTCATTCCTTGCGTCAGCGTGGAAACGGATGCCGTGGGCGCGGCGAAGGCGGGAACTGCGGGTATAACATTTGCGGCGGATGCTGTTATAAGGATTGCGGCTGTAGCGAGAATCAGCTTGCGTGCGATCATCGTTGCGGTCTCCTCCTTGTGCTGGAAGTCTGACGGGTAGAGTTGCTTTTGTGCACGACTATTTACTGTGCCGCTCACGCTGCATAAACACCTCAGGTTCACCGGGCGGACTCCCAGTACCTCGTCATAAACATTTTCCAAGTATGGAATGGTTTTATTGTAGCGGCCAATCTATGGATCGAACAATATGGAAATGTTGGAAAAACGTGAATTTTGGTCAAGTTATTCCGCATATATCCTCTATATAGGCCTCTCTGCCGATGCGGGCAGAGCGATGCGAATTTGCTTGCAAAGAGGAGGATACACATGCATTCGCAATTCAAAGCGTACTATCCGTTTGTCGGCCCTTTTGATCCTTGTCCGCCGATTCGCACCAAATTTTACAATACGCCGCCTCAGCTATATATGACGTTTCAGCCCCCGGGATTGCCGCAGTTCAGTCCTTACGAAGCTCTCAGGATCGGAACGCTGTGGCCGGCTCTGTACGGACCTTATGAAGCGAAAATGGTCGAAGGGAGGGAGCCAACGTGAGCCAAATGCGCTCGGACGAATACTACAGGCAGCTTCATGACCTGCAAACGGTGGACTTTGTACTGATCGAACTGACGCTGTATTTGGACACTCATCCGGACGATTATGACGCACTTCATCAATACAATCAGTTTGCGGAAAAAAGAATGCATCTCGTCCAACATTTTGAAATGGAATTCGGCCCGTTAAAGGCGTACGGCCAAAGTTTCTCCAAATACCCGTGGCAGTGGGTGGAAGCGCCTTGGCCATGGCAGGTCTGAAGGGTGAGGAGGTTTAGCGGATGTGGATTTATGAAAAAAAACTGCAATATCCGGTTCGCGTCAGCAAATGCGATCCGTATATGGCAAAACTGCTGCTTGAACAGTACGGCGGAGCGGATGGGGAGCTGGCGGCGGCGCTCAGGTACTTGAATCAGCGGTACTCCATACCCGACAAAGTGATCGGGCTGCTGACGGACATCGGTACGGAGGAATTTGCGCATTTGGAAATGATTGCCACAATGGTATACAAGTAAACCATAAGTTGATATCTACTTTAATCTAGGCGTTATTTTAATTTCAAAATCATCCCCGACCTGATGCTTCTCCTTTACATACTCCACTCTAGATAGTACTGACTTCACAATTCCATTTTTCCGCTGCTGATCCGTAGAACTTCTGTACATTTTCAGGGCCAATTGTATTGATGGTATAATGTCCTTTTGAGTCTTCTCCTTACTTTTTACATCAGTTAATTGTAACTCGGCTTGTTTGATTTTCTCTTGTGTGTTCTTAATGCGCTCAGTAAGGTTTTTAGAGCGCTCAAAGAATGTATCCTCGTCATATATCTTCCGTTCTAGATAATCAAACAGGGTACTTTTTTGGCCTTCTAATTGGACAAGTTCATTTCTCAGATTTTGGAGTACAGTTTCATAAACCTGGTCGCTCGAATCTGATTTCGTTTTACGCTGCCCGATTTTTTTGTATTGCTTCAGTAATGCTTCAATAGCCTGGAGGATACGTTCTTCAACGATATCGAAATTGGATCCTTTACAATCACAAAATTTATTGTTGCAAATAATCGAATATCCAGGCGTTTTACGATATTTCGGGAATGGTTTAAGAACCATGGCTTTTTCACATTTGCCACAGTAAATAAGTCCAGCCATTGGATTTACAATTTTGTACGCTTCTTTTACCGGATTGCTCAAATTTTCCTTGAGTTTTACCGCGGCCCGTTCAAATATATCGGTACTAACCAAGGCTTCGTGTTTTCCAGGAACGTCTATCCAGTCCTCTTTGCTCTTTTGAGTTGTTACATATTTTCGACCGGGTGAGCTTGATTTGGTACGCGACAACTTTTTCCATTGAATACGGCCAATATAAACTTCGTTCTTCAAAATTTGCAAAATGACGTTAAAGTTCCAATTTGTAGTTTGGCGATAAGTCGGAACGCCCATCTCTTGTAACCGGCGAGCAATTTTAACTCCCCCCATATCAATGAGTTGTCCATTTTCTTCGATCCCATGAACATACCAGTCGAATATCATGCGAACGACATTAGCTTGTTCTGGATGAGGTTCCAAGTAACGCTCTTCACGCTCGTTATAAGCAAGTTGGTAGCCGTAAGGAGGCCGAGTTCCGATGTAATTCCCTTCTGATGCAGAAGCTTCACGGCCACGCTGTAGCCGACGCTTAATCGTTTTGTACTCGCGGCGGCTCATGAATAGTCCAAACTCGAAATATTCCTCATCGAATTCATCGTTAGGATCGTATGTTTTGTTGGGGGTCACAATCAATGTCGAACTGCTCTTGAATGCTTGCGCAACGACCCCTTGATCGATAGTATCACCACGAGCTAGACGCTCCACTTCAACAACAAGTACACCTTTCCATTTGCCATCTTCTACATCATTCAGAAGCTTTATGACTTCCGGACGATCTGAAATACGGTCTCCAGAAACGATTTCTTGATATATGTGAGTGATGTTTATTTTGAGGCGTTTAGCAAGCGCCAGGAGCATCCGTTTATGACGCTCCAATGTTTCCCCTTCGCCGCGGTCTTCCGCGTCTAAATCAGCTCTAGATTTACGTAGGTATAGGCAGTACTCGCCGTTTGGCATTGAATGTTCTTTAACCATATGTCCTCCTAAAAGAAAAAGCCCTGTATAGGGCTATTGTAAAACAGATTTTCGGCTATTGGAATAACAAACCGCTCGCACCTAAAAAACCTTGATTCTAAAGGGTTTTAAATGATTTCTAGATGTGGTGCTCGCACATTAAATTTGCGTCTTTGAAATTGACAGTAATAAATAAATACGATATTATAAATATAGGGATCGTGGTTTCGCGGTCGACCGTCCAGCATAAAGCTGTGGCGGCTTTTATTTTTTTGGAGACCAAATTTTAAGCCCCCAACCAATATAATCAGGGTATTTGTATAACTTACTTTCTATGACATCAAATGATTTGTCTCTATATTCAATTTCACAATTGTTCCTTGCGTACTTATGGATAGGAAACGAAATAATGTCAGCTAATTCTAGTATAACAAAAGAAGATTGACTATTGTCTAAATTCCACCATTTAGGATTGAAATAAACCCCCACAAGGTTCCTGAAATGGTATTTATTATTTTGATTAGTACCTTCTCCAATTATTTCTACGATATGGTCTAATACAAATTTATCCTCTGCTTTACCGCGAGATTCGATAATAATAATTCCCTTTTTATTACCTTTATTTAATCCTTCGCAGTATCGTTCCAGTATAAATCTAACTGCAATATGGTATGGGTGGTGTGGATTCACGTATTTTTTATAATGCTTTTCTTTATCAACATAGCAAGATATTACAGTTGTTTTTGTTTCCTCGATAACTTTGGAAAGCATTGTAATAAATGACGGGTAGTCTATGGTGTTGAATGGGTATTTTCTATTTCTTATTTCCCTTGAGTGAAAGCATACACGCTTCATGGTTCCTTTATAATCACACAATCCATCTTCCCAAAAAGTATACTTAACATCATTCATATCTGATTTCAGCTTAGTATATCTTTCTGCATCGAGTATTACGCCAGTAAGAGTGAAATCTTTATCATTTGGATCGACATTTTCACCTTTTATTAACTTCCTTTTAATCGACTTTAAATCTGATGATCCACTCTCATCCATACCCATAACATAGTCAATGTTATCCGGCCAATATTCAATAATCATAGGCCTTTTTCGCCAGTCTTCTTCACTCATTTGTAGTCATCCTCAGTAAATCCACATCGGCTGTGGTATTTGCTTATAAACATGCACAAATTGCCTAAATTTTACCACACAAATCGAATCATGTATATATGATCGTCCCGCGGCAATGATGATATTGGAGGCGATTATATTGGAAAATAACATTCTATATGTCCAGGTCGTTAAACGTCGAATCGTAATACATACAACAGAGGAAACGCATATCGGACCGTTGACAAAGCAGCTTGAACTACTTCTCGGCCAGTTCGGCTTTGAGCGAGCAGATTCGAACAAGTTTGTACAGGTTGGCAAAATAGTTTCTAGGGATCGGAAGGCGCGGAAAGTGTATTTTGATGAAGAAAAAACGAAGTTCTGCCCGGTTTCGAGATCGCACCTTAAGCAGTTTTTCGACTAATTTCGACATAATTAGACATGTTTGTCGAAGTCGTTACCGATAGTGTAACACAATCTGTTCAATCCTTCCCGATAAATCGACAACATAATTCGATTTTTTGTGTTATGATCTATCTTACAAAGATAAAGCTTACATAGAAAGTTAGAGGTGATGGACTTAAATAATATATATACAACGAATTTTATGGTAATGATTACTTCGTCCATATTAAGGACAAAGGCAACGCGATGACCTAACGGTCCATGATGTCATCTTTATCAACGTGTATTTGTATTAAATAAAAGTTTACGCTTTAGTAAAGTTTCCGCCGGGGATGAGTAGTAGTTACCTACTCACGCCTTCTAGTCAATCCATTCATAAAGATCCTCTATTCTCACACGTAATGCGTCTGCTATGACCTTGGCGCTTTCTAGAGACATGATCCTACGTTTGTTTGTGTAATGGGATATCGTTGACTCCGACATTCCTATCTTGTCTGCTAGTTCGGCCTGCGTGAGTTTAGCTTCTTTAAGGAGTTTTGATAGAAGGCATCTCCCGATTCGGAGACGCAATGTTCTTCACCCTAAATTATTTTGATTTCTGGAATTTATCTACCTTTTAACCAAACGCGTGTTCGTGTTAGAATATTAAAAACAAGTTGTTTTGAATTACTAAACAAGATCGAGGTGCGCTTATGGTGGATACTAACAAAGAAATTGAAGAATTAATCGCACAAGTCAATCTAAATGTAAGCGTTGAAGAATTGTGTACTTTTATTATTTCTTTTTCGAATGATCATCCAGAACAAGATGAATGATTTGTTCTAGTTTTTCTCTTGTTCCTGGAATAGACAAGTCCACATTGTATTTATTTACGATCTCACGGAGTATCGTTTCATTTTTGTTATCACGATTAAGGGCATTAGATGCTTTGTTTTCATTGATAAATGGAGTCGGATCATCACTTTTGCATGAAAGGTATTCAACAGAAGTATCTAATGCTTCAGCTATCTTTACGAGCTCATCAGTTCTAACTTTTCGGGTATTAGCTTCAATACGATTAAAAACACTTGTATTAATCCCCACCATATCCGCTAGTTTTTTTTGAGACCAATCCCTTCTTTCACGAAGTTTACGTATTCTATCACCAGTCTTCAATTTGGCAACCTCCATTTTCAAGCACCATATAATAAATTTTAAGTCAAATTTCTAAAAAAGAAAAATTATATTTCTATATTGGAATTTTAGTTGTTGACATTTCTGAAATAGAAATGTATATTAAAAGTGTGAGTTATTTCTAATATAGAAATATAGGTGGTGATACAAATGAAAGACATTAATTATGTTTTAATCAAACAAAGAAGAAAAGAAATGAAACTTACATTGGCTGAAATGGCTGCGTCACTAGGTTTAAAAAATGCATCAACTTATTACAAGTATGAGAATGGGACATACAAATTTCGCGCAGAACACATGCCAGTATTAGCAACAAAATTGAAACTAAAATTAAAAGAAATTTTTTTGGCTGCATGATTTCTAAAATAGAAATAAAAAGGAGCGTGAGTACTAATGAACAAGCCTCAATTATTTAAACATCCGATTTTTGGTGAGCTTCCAGTAATTATTGTCGATGGAGTTGAATGGTTTGGCGCAACGGAAGCAGCTACTTCATTAGGGTTCAACAAACCGCATGATGCTGTTTCGAATCATGTTGAAGAGGATGACTCCGCCGTCTACGGAGTCATCGATTCTCTCGGAAGAAAACAACAAAAGAAGTTCACCAATGAATCCGGCCTTTACAGTCTAATCTTCGGCGCTGCTAAACAAGGTAATAACCCTGAAATTAAAGCTAAGGCAAAAGAATTCAAACGTTGGGTTACTGGTGAAGTTCTTCCTTCTGTCCGTAGAACAGGATCATACAGTATTCAACCGACCCAACCACAATTCAACCTACCACAAACATTACCTGAAGCTTTGCGATTAGCTGCTGACTTGGCAGAGAAAAATGAAAGTTTGGAGAATGACAAAAGATTACTTCTTCAACAAACTTCATATCAAGAACAGCAATTGACAACCCAAGCCCCAAAAGTTGCTCTTTATGACGTAGCCATGAATGCCAAAAACAACATGACGATGGAACGCGTATCCAAAACTATCGGATATGGACGCAATAAACTGTTCGCTTTCTTACGAGAGCAGAAAGTACTTCGCATAAACAATCTTCCATACCAAGAGTACATTGACCGCGGATACTTCGATGTACGGCAATACAGTATCACTCACGCAACAAGTGGAATCGAAAACAAACAGCAGACGCTCGTCACAGCCAAGGGTATGGCATTCATACACAAATTGCTTGTAGATCATGGCAAACTTCCTGCGGCATAAAAAACAAGGTTAGTCCCACTCCAACCCAAGCATACACATAATACCGGAGGTGATACAGATGCAGGAAATGAGAATCGGCAATACGAGCATCAAAATCGACTGGACATACGTAGAATCACGGACAATGGAACAGGTGAAAATTGATGAAGATATGCTGACAGATGCATTCTGGACACTTTGTGACGAAATGGATGAGGCTAGCTAGCCTTTTCCAGAATGGACAAGCCTAAATCATTCTACCACAAGTAACTATAAATGTTTACTAAAGTTTACATGGAGGCGATAAACGATGAAATGCGCTGGGTGTTCAAATGAAGCAAGGTATTTCGTATTCACACATAAACAGCCACATTGTACAGAATGCATGCTTGACGCAATGTGCAGTGTTCCTACGGAAGTCATTGATATTGAATCATGGGAAGCTAAACAACGTGATCAAAAAATTATAGAGGTTGCATAAAGGGGAGTAATGACTATGAAAACCGACATGACCATTGATATCACAGCCGGCTATTTTGAGGCCAAAGTTGATCCAAAAACTACGTATCTACGCAACGCATTCTTGAAACTAATGTCTGGCGGCTCTGAAATCGGGATCGAAGCCACCGACGAACAACTCGAAGAAATTGCGTATGCCATTCAGCAATACCTTTCAAGAAATCGAGTACATGAAATTCCAGATCAGCAAATGATCCTGAATGCTGAATTGGACGCAGCTACGGAAGTGATGGTGCCGGCATGATGACAAACAACGCTCCAATTGGATACTTCATTTTGGCGGCAAAGTCACTCGGTCTATTGAAAGAACTAACAAAGAAAATCGCGGGTGAAATGTACTTCCAATTCGATTTCTACACGGAGGAGGAAGCAGAGAATGTATACCGTCGAAGTCCATGAAGAAATAATTATCTTGCACCGAACATGAACACCGCGTAAGCGGCGCAAAGGTTATGACGATATGGCACCTACTGAGGAAGGAGGTGTGAAAGATGAATATCGATGAGCAAATCCGTAATTTATTCAGACTTACTGCTATTACAGAGAATGAACGTACATTACGCCTTTATTGCCGCATGATCGTATACCGGTTGGAATATAAAAAAGCACTGACCAAAGTAGTCAGCGCATAAGTAAATCTAAATTGGTTCTTATTATATCACATTGAGGTGGGAAGTGTGCAAACAAAAATTCGAATTATCATAGCCCATAAAGAGTACAAGGGTTCCTATATCAACCGAAGAAGCGATGGTCTTACAACAGATTTAGATAATGCTATGACATTCCGAGATATGGCAGATGCTAGCGAATTTTTGTTAAACAATCAATATGCACCAATAGATAAAGAATGCTATCGGTACGCCAGGATCAAAGTAACGAAAGAAGAAATGGAGGATGAGCCTAATGTGCAACAAGAGTGAAACGATCGGTAAAATTTCGGCGGCACTTGTAGCGTTTAGCGGAGAAGTGAAGGCCATTGAAAAAGATGGGACAAATCCCCATTTCAAATCATCATATACAACGCTTGATCATATGATCGATGAAACCAAGCCTTTGCTTAATAAACACGGATTAACCATAATGCAATTTCCTGGCGGTGATGGAGAGAAAGTAACCGTAAGAACTATGATTCTACACGAGTCTGGCGAGTGGATAGAATCTGAACCATTGACACTAAAAGCAGTGAAACTTGATCCTCAAGGGGCTGGATCGGCAATTACTTATGCACGTCGCTATAGCTATGCAGCTGCACTATCCTTGTCATTGGGCGACGATGATGATGGTAACAGTGCTTCTCAACCTCCGGCACGAAATGAACAGCCGAGACAGGCACAACCTACAAATCCTCCTCAATATCAATCACATTTGGCCACAGGAATTATAGGCGGAATATCTGATGCTCAGGTTAGATACGCACATAAGCTTAAGGGTGAAAAACATATTACAGAAGAAGATTTCAAACGGATTATCGCTGAAAATAGCGAAGGAAATACAGATATCAAGCAATTGACAAAAAAGCAGGCTAGTGAATTTATCAACTTCCTAAATGCATATGAAGCAGTTCTTGTATGAGGTGAATCCATGATAAACCTAACACAAGAACCAGTACGGCAGTATACCAAAGAGAAGCAGACGTACAGGAAGCGCGTGAAGCCCACACAGAAGCAAATGGGCGATATCAGCGACAAGGTAAGGAAAGAGGTGCGGCTGCGATCTGGTGGCATATGTGAGGTAAGGGAGCGTTGTAACGGCGCTCCTGCCGTACAGCAAGCACATATCACAGGTAGGAAGAAATTGAATCATCGCACGACTGCTGCTGATCTGCTAGATAGTTGTTTAAATTGCCACAAATGGCTGGATGAAACGCCGGAAGGTATTAAATATAAACGGAAATTACAGGAGGAAGCGAAATGAAAAAATATGTATTGACCGAAACAACGAAAAATTACTTTGGTGTCACACTCTATCAAATCAAGGCCGTTCGTTCCATTGATGAACACGACATCGAAGAAGGTGAGCTTGGCGGCTGGATTGAGAAAGAAGAGAACCTGGATCACGACGGCAATGCTTGGGTGTCCGGCAATGCTCAGGTGTACGGCGATGCTCGGGTGTACGGCGATGCTCGGGTGTCCGGCAATGCTCAGGTGTACGGCAATGCTTGGGTGTCCGGCAATGCTCAGGTGTACGGCGATGCTCGGGTGTACGGCGATGCTCGGGTGTCCGGCAATGCTCGGGTTATTTCCAGAGAACATGTCGCATGGTTCTCATCTGTGGGTTCTGAATATGGCATGTTAACCGCTTATGTGACATCAGAACAGACTATCGAGGTGACGAGGGGTTGCTTCCGAGGTTCATTGGCAGAGTTTGAGAAAGCCGTTCTGCGGAGACATACCGATAATCCAATTGCAAAGCAGTATCAAGTTCTTGTTCAGTTCATTCAGTTACGTTTTGAATCAGTGTTAGAGAAAAGCGTCGAATTAGAAGAAATATCGTAACTACAAGGCCGGAGGCCACCGTTTCGACCGAATATGCTCAGCATAGCGGTGGCCGAATACAATATTTTCTGAGGAAACCATTATCCTCTCACCCATAGGAGGGAAAGAACAAATTGTGGTTCCCGAGAAAGTGAAGCTGCTTAATGATTTTGGCATACCATCGCATCATTTGGTTTTTTACATGCTGATAGGATACAACACGACGGAAGAAGAGGACCTTGCAAGGGTTGAATGTCTCCGATCGCTCGGCTGCGAGATATATCCAATGCTCTACCGGGATTTGAATGGGCGTGTAGGAGTGGATGGACGAGGCAAGCCACAGCCGTTTCATGTTCGAGCTTTAAGGGATTGGATCAATAGCGGAGTTTACCGAAAGCAAGCCTTTAGGGATTTTGACAGGCGAGCAAAACACCTGCAGTAGAGGGAACAAGCTGAACGGCAGCTAAGTTTGTTCTGATGAACACCATTTAAATAATCAAATACAAGGGAGGACATAAAATCATGGATATTCCAGAGCAAGGACATGGAAAAGTAGTTCGTGGTGAAGACGGCCAATTAAAAGACGATATTTCGAGGTTTTGGTGTGCGTGTGGAAAGCCAGCCGTTATTTACTCAGCCGAAAACGATCCGCCATATCAGTTCTTATGCCTTGATCATTTACCTAAAAATAATCAAAATGGAGGATTTACTATGAACAAACAAGCAGTATTAGACGTACTTAACAGCCTGGAGGTAATCGATCAACAAGGGGGAGATGATGCCTATATCCTTGTCGAAAATAATGAGGAGAATCGCAGCAAGCTCCTTGCGGTCGGAGTCACAGAAGAAGAAATTAAAAACGCCGGCGACGATGAAACGTTCTGTATTTTGGCTTTGGCACTAAACGGGGAGTACGCTGACGACTATCAGGACGGTAAACTGATTCTGTGGGAACGAAATAAAACCATCAACCAATTAGTTTCAGAAGCCCATAATAATGCGGTGTCCAAAGGCTGGTGGCAAGAAGAAAGATCGTTTGGTGAACTGATCGCTTTAATGCATTCGGAGTTATCAGAAGCCCTGGAAGATTACCGAAACGGGATGGCGGTTACGCAAGTCTGGTATGAGAAGAAGGACGAAACAACGTTTCAAGAGCGTCGTCACCAGCCCGACCCAACATGGAAACCATGCGGCATTCCTTCTGAACTGGCTGACGTAGTAATTCGGGTATTTGATGCTTGTGGTCGTTACGGCATCGATCTTGAAGGGGCTATCGCTGAAAAGATGGCGTACAATGCAACACGGCCGCAGCGACATGGTGGAAAAATAATCTAAGGAGCACAATAGATGACTAACCAAGAAGCCTGGGAAGCAATGTCGCAAGGGCAGAAAGATGATTGGATATGTGAAAACATTATGGGTTACATACCAACAAGCGAATTAAATTGGTGGCTGTATCCATCTTCTTTTGGGGTTAAAGGAAAACATATTCATTGGGTACATGAACAACCGAGAGGAGTCGAATTCCGTGGGAAGTTCTATCAAAAACCCTTGTATACGAAATTCGACAAAATTGAAGCGGCTATGGAAGCAGAAGAAAAGATCATGCAAATGGGTGATGTGGTCGGGACATACATCCATAACCTCATGGACATTACAGGAGCGACGATAGGCACCTACAAGACATTGGCACCATTAGTTCATGCCTCTGCTGCTGATAGATGCTTGGCGATGTATCTTACGATAAATAAATAGGCCCCTACGGGGGCCGTACAAAAGGAGTGAAACCATTGCTCTGCTACTACTGTGAAGAATCTCCATCCATAACAACAAAGTTCAGTAAGCCGATTTGTGAAGCTTGTAACAGCGCAGAAATTCGAGCCATAGAACGTCCAACGAAAAGAACAGAGGAACAAGAAGCATTCCGCTTAAAGACGTTAATGAATGCATTTAAACTTGCTTTCAAGGAGTGAAATACCTAATGCTAACAGAAGAACAGATAAAGAAGATGGAACATGAATACGAACCATACCGCGGTCGCTATCAGTCACCTTTCACATATGCAGCAAATGCAGCATTGAAGCTGATTGAGGATAACCGCACCCTCCAACAGAAAAATAAACTGCTTATAGAGGCGTTGGAACGGATCGATTTTGAACTCACAACAGCAGCAAATGGCTATGGATCAAACGGCGATAAAACAACTGCACATATCCTTGATGACATATCTGAAATTGCTGAAACTGCCCTCCAACAAATACAAGGGAAAGAAACCTGATACGGCTGCCGCTACGCTGGGTAGTTCGGGTCGATTCGAAGAAAGGATGAATAACAAATGATAAAGACTAAAGACGTTTGGATAAACAATGCAGTTCAGCGTATTGAGAAAGAACTTAGCGGACTTAAAAAATACGAAATCAACTTTATAAAAGAATACATCGAACTTGCATGGGAAACCGGAGCAGCTAACGAACGGAGGAATAGCTATGAAAACGGGCGATAAGGTTATGCCGATCGGAACAAAAAATACTAGACCGGGCACAGTTGATTTTGTTTGCGGCAACAAAGCAGCAGTCACTTGGATCATGGGGAGTGGTTGGAAATGGACTGCAACGCATGACATTGATGAATTGCAACATGAAACTGAAACATGTGGTACGTGCGGAGGATGTGGGTTTTCTGGTTATGGAACTGGTTATGATGCGGTTTGTGATAATTGCGGCGGTTCTGGAGAAACATTAAAGATCTATAACTAGGAGGAATGACCATGCAACGACTTTTGACTAAATGCTGTTGGGCGGAACGTGATGCAATGAAAGATGATAACGGATACCCAATTAAGGTTTATTGCGAACAGTGTGAGGGTGATGATCCACAAATGGAATTGGTTGAAATGTGTGATTACTGCAAAAGACCAGATAAATACTGCAAGTGTCCATAATAGGCCGTAGGCCACCGATTCGACCGAACTACTTAGTCCCAAAGGGACGGAGGCCGTATAAGGTTTATATATCACAAGGGAAGGAAGAAAAACCAAATGAGCACTGAAAGATGCGAACTATGCCCTGATGACGATGAAACTTGTTACTGCCACTATACTAAGCCGGAAGGAAGAAGAACGATGACACAAAAAGAACAATTGTTTTGTGCGAAATGCGGAAAAACTAACTGGTCGCAGTGGTTTGCAACATGCGAGTGTAAAAATCCTGATTTCAAATTCAAGACACATGATGAATATGAACGGGAGAAGGGAAGAAGGATTACCCGAGAGGATATATTGGCGATGGTGCCGGGGCGAGAGTTGGATGTCGCGATATGTAAGGCGCTCGGCTATGAAGTCGATTATCGTAAGGGCGCATGGGAATCTCTTGCAATTTACTTGAATGATGGTGTGTGGCTTGATATACCGCATTACTCCACCGACATATCAGCAGCATGGGAAGTAGTAGAGAAGATGAAAGATCATCTATTCAGTAAACGACGGTTATTCCTTGATAATCTTCAGGTACTTACAAAATATATCGGAACCAATGAAGCAACGGTTGCATGGCCAGATGTCTTTTGGTTTGTAAATCCGGAAAGGATCTGTAAAGCAGCTCTACTAGCAGTAATGGAAGGGAAATAAAACAATCTTTAGGAGGTGTTGGTATGAAGTGGACTATGGTCGGAAGTTTGGCTATAACGCATGATTTTGAGTTAGAGGGTGATAGTAATGTCCGGCTTCGACTATTGTGCAATGCATCGGATATTGCGGAAAGGATGCGAACCCTCTTCGGTCCAGCGGTCCCGCGCCCGATTGATGAATGGCATGAAGATTATGGCGATGTGTTGTGGTGGACATTCCCGATTGAAGAGCCGCCGTATTGCGGATCGCCGCTTTACGCAGATTGGCCGGACTATCACACACATTGGACTCCACTTATTATCCCAGAACAGCCTAAAACTGAATATTAAAGAACTTGGGAGGAAGTCATGAAAACAATTTACAAATTCCCTGTATTGCCGCAGACATCACAGCTACTTGAATTGCCGTTTGGATCGAGAATCATTTCAGTGCAAGAACAGCGAGGCTGGATAAACATTTATGCACTGGTTGAAAGTCTGGAAGTTCAAACAGAGAAGGTAGTAATTTTAGTGTTTGGAACAGGTCATCAATTACCCGAGAATATTGATACATATCGGTTCTTGGGGACAGTTAGCTTACAGAATGGCGATATAATATTTCACATTTTTACAGATCTGAATATTAAGTAACTTAACTGGCCGGAGGATTCGGTCGGATCACAAAGGGAGGAACTTATATGAAAATTATTCGTGACTGTATGCATACGCAAGCAAAAAATTGCAATGTTTGTCTGCACATTGGTTCGACTGCCTATTTATTTGGCAAAGGCAAGAGGAAATTAATGCACTTGGAACTATTTACGCCATTGCAGCGATTCCGCGTTTACTTCGGATAATGAACGACGTTAACTCATAGGCCGGAGGCCACCGATTCGACCGCAATACTTAGCGCAGCGGAGGCCGAATAAGGTCTAATAAGGTCTGGAAAGGAAGGAATCTAAATGAAATATGAAATCTATAAACAGTACATTTACTTGGAAATGGGCTGCGAGTGGTTGGTGACACTGATTAACTATGAAAAAGTGCATGACATGAACAAATTTAAATTACGAGTCGATAAGGTACTTTCAATGGGCTCTATCATCAATCCAGCAATGGCTCCAAAAGTTGGCGCAATCCTTGATGTTAGCTATAAAGAAGGGTATCAATCATATGTGGGATGGGAGCTAATTGGACCAGTGGAAAGGAAGGATGAAGAGGAATGAACAACGGATACTTCAAAGGAATGAAGATAATCGAAGACAAGAACATGATCAACAAAAATCAGAACCGCAAGCATCGGAAGAAACGCATAAATAAGAAATGGGCCAAACGCTACGGCTTCACCATTACACCGAAAAAGGATTTGTTCGTTATGAGAAACACGATTATCGGGCACCCAGAAACTATTGCAGCATTAAAAAGAGGTATCCAATGAACATCCATCCAGACGAACAAGGAGCCGCGCAGAGGCTCGGGAAGATGGAGACGAAGTTTATATCCATCAAAGCACATATGATCGTCCTAAAGGACTTACACTGGCCTATTCTCTATAGGTACGGGAAGAAGATACTTAAATACTGTGGGGTGCTGGCATGAGACAAATTAAGTTTAGGGCATATTTCAAGCCACTTAACATAATGGTACCAAGCGAAATGGTAGAGAGCATTAATTTCGATACAAAGGTTATAGGAGTTTATATGCCGATTGAGGACAAGGGATTCCATAAACTTCGATTATCTGACTTTGAGCTCATGCAATTCACCGGCCTACACGACCGTAACGGGAAAGGTCGGGAAATGTATGAAGGTGATGTGTACAAGCAAGATAATCGACATTATGTAATTGAGTGGTTTCAACATAGTCTTGGTTTCGCTGTTAGAAGCTTGAAGAGTGGCCATGTCTTGCCAGGGTTATTGCAGGGAGAGATAGCAGCATACGATGACTACGAATATGTTGGTTCGATATACGAGCATCCAGAACTATTAGAGTAGGAGGGATAGAGGTGAATGGGGCATTCTTAACCAGCCGGGAATTATTCGGGAATCCCATTTGGAAAAACATCGTCGAGTTTCGATTATTCTTCCTGATATACGGTAATGCCGTTTTCTCAGAAGAAGGAGTTAGGGTGTCAGATGATTTAGTTCTCGAACGCGGTCAATGGTTAAGATCGACCAGAAAGTTACAAGAAGATCTTACCTACATCGAAAATCGGCAAGTCAAAACATACTCAACCTCCGTGATAAACCGTTGCATCAAGAAGTTAGAGCGTGAGCAAAGGATATGCACGAAATCGCATGAACTTGGAACGGTTTTCACGGTGTTGAAATACGAGTTATATCAAGGTTTTGGTAATTACAAAACTGATAACTTGGAACGTAACTTAGAACAACATCAGAACAGTGTTGGAACAGTGTTGGAACAGTCGGGGAACAATAATAATAATGTAAAGAAAGATATTAAGGTAAAGAAGGTAAAAAAAGAAGTAATTAAAGATATATACGCTGATAAAGTGACCCTCACAAAAGAAGAGTACGAAAAATTAATTGTGAAGTACGGAAACGAGGAAGGAGTGAAGTGGGGCATCGAAAAGCTGAACAACTATAAATGCTCTAAGAAAACGAAATACACTTCAGACTATCACGTTCTCATAGGATGGGTGTTTGATGAATTCGAAAAAAAGAGACTCACGGTTATTAATGGCGGACAAGCTCAAAGCAAACCATCAACTGTAAATAAAATTCAAGAACTTTATAGACAGGCGGAGGAGGCGGAAAGGCGTGAAGCAAACGGAAGTTATTAAACTTATAGCATTATGTTCTGTTAATTATCGTAACTGGCCTGAAAAAGATAAAGAAGAACTGACAATTTCGCTTTGGTCTAAAATGCTCGCGGACACAGAATATTATATCGCAGAAGCAGCCATTGAAAAGTTTATTGCTGAATCCGTGTACCCTCCAACCATTGCAGATGTTCGGGCGAGGATTGTGGATATCACAGTGTTCCGTGAGAAAACGGCAATCGAAGCTTGGGGTGATGTCTGCACCGCAATCCGAAAATACGGGAGCTATAACGTCGAGAAAGCTATGAATTCGTTAGACAGAATTACAAGAAAAGTTGTTGATTCCATTGGATTCATTACGTTATGTCGATCTGAAAATGAAATGGCAGACCGAGCACATTTTTTGAAAGTGTATGAAGTGTTAGCCAAAAGGGATCGGGATGATGCTTTGATGTTGCAAAGCACGAAAGATTTAATGCAAAAGCTACACAGTGAAAAAATGCTTTTACAAGATGGTGCTTAAACGAAAAAAAGGAGATGAACGAACCATGAAACCAACCAAAAAGAAACCGCGCCGCCCCATCGTATTCCCCAAACCAAGCGGAGGAGGTGATGCCGCATGAGATACACAGTATTCTACAAAAACCGAAAGTTGACGCCGCCGCAATTGACCAGAGAGCTTGCTGAAGCTGACCTAAGAAGGTTGGTGCCCTGTTTCAAGAACATTGTGGTCAAACGGGTGATGTGATGCGAATGATCATTCCAGGAACGCTACCGGGAACCAACGAGATATTGAGCGCCAGCAACAATAACCGGCATGTGTACAATGACATGAAGAAATCGTATACGCAGTTTATCGCTATCGTTGCTAAACAGGCCAAACTTCCGAAACTGCCGCCGGCCGATTATACAATCACATGGTACTGTCCGGATCGACGTAAAGACAAAGACAATGTGATGGGCGGCCAGAAGTTCATATTCGACGGACTGGTGAAGGCTGGCATGCTAAGCAACGACGGATGGAACAACATCGGAGATATTACCCATCGGTTTCGCGTGGACAAGCAGAACCCGCGGATAGAAATTGATATTGAGGTGAGCGTGTGAAAATCAAGTATGTTTATTACGCAATCTGTATCGCTCAATTTTTTATGTTGCTGGTCCATTGGCTATCAGACAGGACTTCGGATGCTATAGTCTCAGGAATCATACTCCTGGCGATGTTACAAACAGCACAAATTCTCGAAAGGAAGGCATGATAGCATGGAATCATTCATAAGCACCGTTCAGAGTCTTTCAGGGAGGCATACAGGCGTGATTATAGTGTCGGACGATGAAATATTCATACGTGATTCAAAACGCGTCACAGACGCCGTTAAATCGGTTTGGAGAGGTGGTGGTGAAAATGAATCTATCAGAACTAGCAATGATAGAATGCCCGATAGCAAAGAAATACATCGTCCAACTCATGCAGCGAGTTGAGGCACTGGAAAGCAAGCAGCAGCCGACAAATGCTATTGGATTCTACCAAAACCCGGGCGCTGTGTCCCTTGATATAGCATCACCAAAACGAGTTTTTAAAGGTGGTGATTAACGAAGAATAAAGAAGAAAATGGACGAAAAACAAAGAAAATTAGCTGTTATCGAATTGAAAAATGTGGTATAATTAAGATAGAAAAATATGACTTTTCGGAGGCTGAAACATGGAAACTAATCAGGAAAAAATCGCAAGATTGCAATCTGTACTTGACGCACTCAATGCACAAAGTCCGAGGAATGAAACGTCCATTTCGCAAACGTCGGCGGCGCTCGATGAGGCCAAACGTGATCTTGAGCAGGAACAGGCTGCACAGGTGCAGATTCAGCAGGCTCATGAGGATAGGGTTGCCCAAACCATCGACGATTTCAATAGCGAGCTTGAAAACCTTATTGTGAGCAACGGAATGAGATTACGTGATGTGATGATCGACGAAATGTTTTATCAGGCTGCTACAATCGCAATCAAAGGTTTTTTCCAAGCCAAAGTTGATGATTTGAGCAAACAAATTGCTGATTCGCAGACGGAAATCAGTGACGTAACAGCAAGATATCAAAAAGCAAATGCGGAACTTCAATCCGTTACAAATCAACTTAACCAGGAACGCCTGGAACACACATACACGGCGCAGGCTCGGGACAATGCAGCAAACCTGCTTGAAGAAGCGAACCAAACGATTTCACAACTGCAAGAGCAGATTAAATCGGCAAGTGCGGGCGTTAAAACAACGAATACCGAAGAAGAAAAGCGCATGAAGGAAGAGACAGATACAAAGATCAGAAGGGAACGCACGGTGTACGATGTGAAGCCGGATAATGAATTCTATGTGCGTTCTTACACCGCGGTTGTTGCGGCCACAGGCGAAACGATTACGATTCCTAGTTATGCAATCAAAAGTTATATTGTCATTCAGGAATCCGAGGTAAGCCAGTTTCGCCAAGACAATGGGATTACCGAAACTGCCACTCCAACAACGGATAGCGATAGCACTACAACGCCTACTGAGGATCAAACCAGCGTAACGGGGTCTACCTTTCCCATCATCCCAGCAGCCGAAGCACCTGAATCGTCCATACCGTCCATACAAACTGGATTGGCTACCGGACAACTTGAAACTAGCTCGGATCAGGGAATCACGAAAGCAGAGCTTGAAGAAAGACTCGCACAATTTGCGACCGAGTACGGATTGGTGAAAGGTCAGGTGGCATAGTCATGGGATTTTATCGAAAAAAGCCGGTTGTGATTGAGGCCATTCAGTGGAAGGGAGACAATCCACACCAAGTGCTTTATTTAATGGGTACTGAATATCTTGATCGTCAAGGTGAAAAGTTACTGATACCGACACTAGAAGGCGTGATGGAGGCTAGTTTGAATGATTGGATTATCAAAGGTGTGAAGGGTGAATTCTATCCATGTAAGCCGGATATTTTCGAAGCGACGTATGAAAGTATATGGCCTGAGTCTCCAGTAGTGGTTAAGGAACTTTAGTATGGGTTTGGCCGAAGGCCTCCGTTTCGACCGCATTACCCAGCGTCAGCGGGGGCCGGATAAAATCTTTTTATGTGAGGTGAACATACATGAGCATAGACAAAAACAAAGTAACAGAACTACTGACAAAATACCCAGCATACAAATACGCGGTAAATGTCTACGAACGCCATAAACCCGTTCCAAGTGCAGGTATTGCAAACTACAGTGCCATGCCGAGTGGATCAGGAGCGCCGGAGAGATTCTTCGCTATCGTCGGAAAGGCGGCTGATATGGGGTATACAAGCACGAATGATCATATCGACTATCTCAAATACAAAGCTGCAGTCGAAGAGATCGAAGGAGCGATCGCTCTTTTGACTGATGATCAGCAAACCGTGATACGAAACAAATGGTTCAAGGGAATGACGCTGAAACAGATTCAAACGATCAGATTTTGCAGCCTGGATACAGTCAAGCGTCATCACAGAATGGGACTCAAAACGCTAACTGATGCGCTGAGATTCACGAAAGTGCCAGAAATTGAAACACATGAAAGGGTGTGCACTTTTTAGCACCCCTACATGCACCCCATTCCATGGTATATTTACATCATCGAGAGTGTGATGACGTAGGGCGGCCGCATGATCAGCCTTTGCGTCACTACTCATCGTTACATAGGGGAAGTGAGAATATGGATACAGCGCTCAGCACGCTATCCGTGTTCTGCTTCCTTTTTGCTGTTTATTTATTTGTGCGTGGAAATGATGAGTGACACTTTATACATTTGTGTGAATAAAAATGCGGTGAAATGAGAAGAAAATTGGTTTTATACTTTTGTTTGTGCATAAAACTATGAATGGTGGTGGATAGGATGGCGAATACCACGGATAAAAAGCGCAGGAAAACCAACAATTCCGTTGGTAGGCCGCTAAAATTTGAATCTGCTGCCGAATTGCAGGTAAGGATTGACGAATATTTTAATTCGTGTTTTGAGGAAATTTGGGATTCTAGAGCAGATAAAGATGGAGAGATTGAGTGGCATCCACGATTGGATAGATATGGGATAATAATGCGTGAACAAGTTAGACCATTTACAATATCTGGACTAGCAGTATATCTCGGAACGACAAGGGAAACGCTTCTCGATTATGAAGATCGTGATGGATTTTCTGACACGATAAAACATGCGAAAGCTCGTATCGAGAATTATACTGAGGAGCAACTGTTTGATAAAGGCGCAAGAAACATGACCGGAATCATATTCAATCTCAAAAACAACTATGGTCATTGGACTGATAAACAAGACATTGAACACTCTGGTCAAATGACCAATAAGATAGATATGAGTGGATTAAGTGTAGAGGAATTGAAGGCCTATGCTAAAACTAAGTCAGCAACAACTTGATTTGATTGAAGAGCAAGCTACTTATGAATTGGCAAGGCGTGATTTTTCATATTTTATTGACTATGATAGCGAGTTTAGAGACGCAGAAGGTAAACACTTAGATGTCCTAGACGAAACGTTAATGAAAGTATCTGTGGGAGAATTGCGCCGAGTGATTGTGACGATGCCGCCACGCCATGGCAAATCGGAGCGAGTGTCGAAAAAGTTCCCTGCATGGCATGCGGGACGCAATCCCGGCGATGAAATTATATTAGCCTCATACTCGGTTGACCTGAGTCGGGGCTTTTCTCGTATTGCGAGAGACACGTTGATGAGCCATACAAGCATTTTTGATGTGAGCGTTGACAAGAACAATCAATCCGCTGAATCGTGGGGCATTGATGGATACAGGGGGGGTGTGACTGCTGCCGGCGTAGGTGGGCCAATCACAGGGAAGGGTGCACGAATAGCGATCATTGACGATCCGGTCAAGAATGCGGAGGAAGCCAACTCCGAAGTTATGCGTGAGAAAGTATGGGACTGGTATCAATCAACCTTATACACCCGATTAACACCTGATGGCCGGATTATCGTTGTTATGACACGCTGGCATGAAGACGACCTTGTTGGGCGACTGCTCAAGAAAGAGCGCGAAGAAATCGAAACTGGCACGCATGTAGGTGAACGCTGGACAGTGATTAACTTCCCGGCTCTTGCGGAAGAAGGCGATTACCTCGGACGCGCTGAAGGCGAGGCGCTATGGCCCGAGTTTGGATTCACACGTGAGCGGATGCTACAAATATTTTCTGACGTTGGTTCATACGTGGCAAATGCACTCTACCAACAGCGTCCGAATGCTGCGGGCGGAACGATCTTCAAACGCGAGCACTTCCGTTACTTCCGAGAGGAAATGATTCACAGCATCCCGTACTTCATCGTAGGCGAAAAACGATATGACAAGGATAAATGCTGGGCGTTTCAGACGGTGGATACAGCCAATAGCGAGAAGACGATCAATGATTACTTTGTCGTTTCTACATGGTACGTCACCCCCGACCATGACCTACTATGGTACGACGCATACCGTACGCATGTAACCGGACCTGACCAAAAGCCGCTAATGAAGGAGATGGCGTACCGGTATAGGCCGCGGTTTCAGGCGATTGAGGACAAGACATTCGGCACCAACCTGATCCAAGAATGCAAGCGTGAGGGTATGAGTATTCGACCGATCAAGGTTGACAAAGACAAGGTGACACGATCACTCGTTATTGCTGCGCGTTATGAAGTTGGTAAAGTGTGGCATCGTGAAAATATGCTGAATTTGACGGATGTAGAGGACGAACTTCTTAGCTTTCCAAGGGGAAAACATGATGATGTGGTCGATACTGCGTCAATGGCCGGGGAGATCGTCCACGTACTTGCGCTACCGATGGAAGAAGAACGAGTACGGAGTTTGGGCAATCGTTTCGACAGAGACGATGACGACGACAATGTAAGTGCAAATACGTTTTGGTGAGGTGAAACCATGGAATACATTTCATTCGTAGCCATAGCCGCAATCATGGGCTTTATCATGTATCGTCAGCAGCATACAATTGACACGCTAACAGATAAGCTCATGGCTCGAGATTATCGTGAATACACTTCTATGCAGCCGAAGCCAGAAGAGCCGGAACGGAAGCGCAGGAAGGCGATGAGCTATTTCGATGACCCGGATATTGAGGATGACACCGTACAATGACGGTGTTTTTTTATTTTCACCGAAAGGAGGCGATTGAGTGGCGACGGTCTTAGACAAAGCCAAAAACGCGTACAACAAAATGGCTGACAAACTCGAAACTATCTTTTCTGGATCGGATGGTGTAGACAATTCAGCACTCGTTATCAATACGCCAGAACAGCAGCTATTTTACGATAACATCTACCAAGACTATACCGTGTTCAAATCGGCTAGGCAGATGGTAGAGCCGTTATGGCGTGAGGAAATGCGATTTTACCAAGGAGATCATTGGTACGGACTACGTTCGCCTAATGTATCACGTTTACGACCTAACAGTGTCGATAACATCGCATGGGCGCAAATTGAATCGATCATAGGCAAACTATGTGGATGGGACCCGTGGCCTGACTTTCAAGCGCAGGAGCCAGGAGACGAGCCGAAAGCACAGGATTTAAATGCGTTTATGCCGTATGAACTCGGAAAGATCAAGTTTAAACAAAAGTATATTAGTGCGGTTAGACAATGTGTGATACACGGACCGTTCATCGTCAAGACGATTTACGACCCAAACGTCGAGGGCGGAAGAGGAATGAACCGGTACGTCGGTCAAAACGATATCATTCCGGTGGAACTGGGAAGCTTCTTTCCTGATCCGCGTATCACTGATTTTTTGTACTTGCAGGACATGGGCGCGGTCATTATCAACACACGTAAAACGCTTGAATATTTTCAGGAACGATGGCCCGAACAAGGCAAGAAGGTGCAGCCGGACAACCAGGCACAGGACGTGCAGATATTCAATTACCCGAACTACGGCATGGCACAGAACACATTCAACTTCACGGATACTACATGGTATCCGTGGGACGCATCCACACAAACAAATACAGCCGGTCTAATCGAGTATTGGTACCGTGGACTGCCGAAGATGATGACAACCGAGGACAAGAAACTGTTTAACGAAATGGCGCATGAGAAACTTCTACAAAGTAAAGACCCTTCTGAATGCCTAGCCAAGGCAAAGGGAACGATGGAGGGCGTACACTGCGCTTATATAGCGACAAGCGGCGTATTTCTTGAGCACAAGTCCTACGTGTACGACCATGGTCAGTACCCATTCACAGCTCGTACGCTGTTCCCAAACGGACGCAACGTGTGGGGTAAAGGATTCATGCGAGACATGATTAAGCCGCAAATCATGCTCAACAAGTACGCTGAAATTTCCATCGAGACAATGGCGAAGAGTGGCAACTCTGCGATCGTATATGAGGAAGGCGCTATAACTAAGGTTGCTACGTGGAAAGAGCAGAGGTCACAGGAAGGCGCTATGCTTCCCGTGAACACTGGGCGTATACAGGACTGGAAAGAGCTTCAAGGTGTGAACGCGCCACAAACTGTTTTTAACATGCTCAAATACTATCAGGACATTCTGCAGAAGATTCCGGGACAGTTTGATGCGTCTAACGGTCAGCCGAATGCTAATGTCACAAGCGGCGAGCAAGCGAAAGCACTCATTGCCGCAGCCAGTACGCGGCTTAACACCGTGTCTGACCTTCTCAGCGACGCACTCAGCGACGTGTTTACCCAGTACATCGAGCTGATCGCCCAGTTCTACACGGACAAGCGTATTGCCCGAGTAACTGGCATGAACGTGAGTATGGGGCGAGATTCCCTTATTTCCTATGCTCCCACAACTGTTCAAAATACGATAGATGACGGTCAGCAAGCGCAGATTCCTGTCATGGAAGAGTACGTGCCATGCTTCGATATCGTCGTTAAGATTACCGCAGAGAAACCAACTGACATGCAAAATAATTTATCTCTCGCTATGCAACTCATGCAAATGGCTGATCCGATTACAGGCATACCATTGATGGACGCCAAAGGCGTGCAGTATGTCCTTCAAACTGGTCGCCTTGAGAATATGGATATCGTGCAACAACGCATCCAAGGAGAAGCGCAACAACAGCAGCAAGTCGTGCAGCTTCAAATGCAGAATCAACAGTTACAGCAACAGGTTCAGCAAATGCAGCAAGAACTATCAGCGGTTGATGGTCAAAAGATGCAGATGGAGAATGAGCGGATGGACCTTGAACGAAACAATCAACTCTTAAGCCTTCAACATCAACACTTTAATCAACAGATGCAAGAACGGCAACAGTCCATGAAAGAGGCGCAGACGGTGCAACAGATGGTTCAGGACCATGTTTCACTACAAAATCAGGGAGGTATGTCAAATGGCTAAAGGGATGAAGTTAGGTCAAGGCGGACGGTTCCAAAAGTTTACACAGTCGCTTGAAAGCAAGGGTATGAGTAAGGAGCAAGCGTCAGCGATTGCTGCCGCCGCTGGAAGAAAAACACATGGTGCAGCTGCTATGAACCGTATGGCGCAAACTGGTCGTAAACGTGCTGCAAGAAATAAATAGTGTCGGGGCTATCGAAGTGCATCGGTAGCCCTTTTAAATTGTTTTTATTCTGCCGGCTGCCATACCGGATTTGCATAAGGAGGAAATACCCATGAGTGAACAAAGCGCCAGCCATAGCGAAGACGTTCAAGAACAACAAAAAGGTCTTACAAATGAGCAATACGCGGAAATAATGGTGGAATTAGGCTACAGCCAAAAGACGCCACAGGAAGCTGCAGAAGAGCAGACAGACGATGAATTAGAGGATGGAGAGGGAGTTCCTGCCACAGAACAACCGAATGTCCGCAAAGTTAAGTTTAATAAGGCCATGGTCGAGATTGCTGAGGATCAGATTGACGAATACCTACAGCGGGGACTCGCCCTTGAGAAGGAAAGGGAGCGAAAATCGGAGTACGAGAAAGCATTACAGCGAGCTGCCAAACTCGCAGGCTTTGACTCGCATGAGGAATATCTGAAATCCCTTGACAAACTCGAAGAACAGGCAAAACAGCGTGAAAAAGATCAATTTGACGCGCTCAAACAGCAGATACGCGAAGACGCCGAGAATGCTGGATTAGATCCGGATCGAGTCGAACAGTTCCTTGAGAACCATCCACTCATGAAGCAGGCTCGAGAATCCATTTCCGCCCGTGAGAAGATGGAACAAGAGAACAAAGCATCCAGTGAGCGCACAGCGCTTGAAAAGAAGTGGGAAGAACTGTTCGCAAAGTACCCAGAGCTTGCCGAATCCGACGATGCTGAGTGGCTTACGCCAGAACTGGATGCAAGGCTCAAGCGTGGATACGATCCGTTAGATGCTTACGAACTCGTCAACCGTGACAAGATTCTTACCAAAGAGCGCGAAACCTTGCGCCAATCGATTATCAAAGAGCAAAGATTGAATAAACGCGCCGCAGTAGAGAAGAACGTCGCTCCAGAACAGGACGATGACGTTCCTGATGCTGTCAAGGGCGCGTTTGCTATGTTCGGACTTGATCCGAAGACAGCTAAAAAATATATGACGAAACGTTAAGGAGGCAATCACATGCCATTAGCACTTTTTGGGCCCGGGTTCCAATGGATTCACAACGATGCACATCAAGACGAAACGCGAATCACGAATAAATTATTCACGAACGCCGAGGCGGGCAAGGCTGGAGAGACGGTTAAACTGGTCAATGGTCGTTGGACTAAGGCGAGCGCCTTGGATGTTCCAGGCGGTGTACTGGTTGCAGACGTATTAGCAGGTACAGATCAACCGTGTGACGTGTTCCTCATCCGTCCGGGCGATGTGTTCACTGTTAAGTACACGGGTACTCCGGCCGGTGGATTCCAAGAGGGAGCAAACGCCGTTGCAATTGCTGCAGATGGCCTATCCGTTAACTCCGCTACGGTTGCAGGAGGCGCGGTCGCCATCAAGGACATCAACACTACCAATCAGACGGCGAACGTATACTTTAAGCTTCGCCAATTTAGCTAATAGGGGGTAAACAGACATGGCAGTTCAGTCGTATTTACAGTGGGACCCGCTGGTTCTTGAGCCTGTATTCCGGGGGATTTACCAAAATGAAATGGATGCGAAGATGAAACGGGACTTTATTCCGCTACTGTATGGCGTGGAAGGATCGGACAAAGCGCTAGAAATGTACGATGGCGCTGGTGGTGAAGGGTTGATGGTGCCATGGGCTGACTCAAACAATCAGGTAGCATATGGACAAGTCCAACAACTCTGGAAAGCGACGTACACACACATTAAGTACTCGCTAGGACGTGAGATTTACCGCGACTTTATCGATGACCTGAAGGTATCACAACTCAAGGATATCATCGTTAATATGGCTGATGCTGTATATAAAACCCAGCAGTATCAAGCGGTACAGACATTCAACAACGCATTTAACGCAGCTGGTACGAACTACATCGGAAATACCTATGTGTCTACTGGACCAGATGGTAAAGCACTTTGCGTTACAGATCATCCGTATTCGCCAACGGATACAGTCGATGTTCAGTCCAACAAAATGACGGCCCAGCTTTCTATCGATTCGTGGGATCAGGCTACAGTAAACATGTCCCAATGGGTTGATGACCGTGGCGTGCTCATGTCTGCTATGCCGGATACGCTATTGGTTCATCCGTACAATCAGCGGGTAGCGTTCCAGATCGCTGGGATCGACGGTAAGGGGCAAGGATACGAGCCGGGATCGAATAACTTCAATGTGAACATGTACGAGGGGAATGTGCGAGTTATTGTGTGCCCTTTCCTCAAGTCGCAACAAGCTTGGTTTGCGATTGATTCGGCACGACAAAAGCAGAACGTGAAATGGTTTTGGCGCCGCAAGCCTGAGAATGGGACGATCACGGATTTCGATACGGAAGTGTCTAAATTTAAAGTAGTCGGGCGTTGGAGTTTTGGATGGAATTCACCTTGGTCACTTATGGGATCAGACGGAACAACTACCTCCTAATAGATAGTGCAAGAAAGGAGCAATAACATGCCTGTAACCAAAGGTTCATACACAACAGAAGTTGGTTTCAAAGCAATTCGTCAGGCACCGCAGCGCTATTGGAGCGGCGTCATCAACGCCACTGCAAACTATGACCCGCCGGCCATGGCAACCATGACCGGAACAACGTCACCGGCTATAGGTGTACCAGGAGCAGCACTAGGTGACCGCGTGAACATATTCGCGCCATACGCTACAGACGGCGTAATCGTACAAGGTAGTGTCACTGCGGCAAACTTGGTCAAGATTAACTTGTTCAACTTCAGCGGAGCAACAGTTGATCTCGCCTCGGGCACATGGCAATTGCAGGTGGTGAAAGCGTAATGGGAAACATCGGATACCAACGCCTAGCGCAGAACGTTGTTGTAACAAATGAGCAACCTCCTGTCAGCCCGCTTGAACATTATGAGGCATTCAAGGTTGACAAAGATGCAAACGAAGGTCAGAAGGAATTTATTCGCCGTTACAACAACATGAGGAAAAAATTGATTGAGGCTGGATTAATGTTGGAGAAGTGAGAACGAGGGGGAAGGCTTACGAGTCTTTCCCCTTTTTCGTGTATATGGGGGTGTAACAATGAAATTACGTGGTGAACTTGAAGCACTGAATGCTATTTATGTGCAGCTTGAGAAGATGAATGAACTGTTACAGCAATTAATTAAAGATAAATCAGATACGAAAACAACGGTACAACCTATGCAGCCGATAACCAATAAACCTAAGAAACGGAATTACACAAGGAGGGATAACAAAAATGCCGGCTAATTTTACAAGTAAACGCAATCCAGCATATGTAAACTTGGTGGACGAAAACGCAACTGCACTTGGCACGAATGCAAACCCGCTTGTAACTACAGCAGCAAGCGGCGGCGGAACAGCACAGGATGTAAATATCACATCAAGTGGCGGCGACGCAAAAACATCTGCTTATGCAAATCAGCCAGCATCAGATATCGGGCTTGAAGTAAATTCTCGGTTAATGGGTTCAAACGGTACAAATGCTATCCCAATAGCAGCATCGAACTTGGCATCAGACAACGGCGATGCTGCCACGATTGCACTGTGGGTGAATGCCCGTTTAACGGCGTATGATGGTGCTACATTTGATCGATTACGGATAGATGCTAATGGCAACCTCTTAACATCCACTGCAGTTTCTAGCGTTCCTACTGTGGGCGCCCATGCAAATGCGTGGAGTGCTGCCGCTGTATCAGCTGCTGGAACGTCAACGGCCATTGACTGTCAATATACATCGAACGTCAGTGCATTTGGTAATGCAAGTGCTGCAACAACAATAACTTTGCAAGTTTCTCAGGATAATACGAATTTCTACGATACTCAAGTTACACAGGTATTATCCGGGGCTGGAAATTTCACATTGTCTACAACGATTGGTGCGCGGTATGTACGCTTAAAATCGTCAGCTGCTGCCACTATTACGGCCACAATTGCAGGTAAAGGATAATCGAAAGTGGTGATAACATGAACCTTCAAGATGTAGTCGAAGAAATTCAAGAGAAATCGCCGAACTTTTTATCTGTACAATCGATTATTCGTAAAATCACCAATGTACGAGACGATCTCATTCGCAATTTTGGTCCGGCACAGCAACAATCCGATGCAGTTGTGACGCAGATTGATTTGCTCAAGGATAAGGCGCAATATCCGCTGCCGTGTCCACCGGGAAATGTGGTAAACGTGGACGTTAAAGGGCTATGGCTGGGCTTATACGGCGGCTATGGACCATGTGACTGTACAGACAATTGGGTGCAACCTCCTGCGTATCCGATAACCAGCACGACGATAATACCAATGATACCTGATTGCTGGTTTAGGATGCCATACCGTCAGTTTGACGAGTACTATTATGGGCCTTACTACTACTTCCTCAGCGGTACGATTGGACTTGTTCCAAATCCATGCCAAGACGTTCCAGGAGGTCTAAAGATATTCCACATTCCTGTACTTGTTCCACTCACTGTAGACGGCTTAAATGGTCCTACCGGATTCGATCCGAACTTTGATATGGTACTTGTCTATGGCGTTCTAAAAGACATTGTGAGCGGAGCACAGTCCACAGAGTATCAAGAGAAGTACAAGCAGTGGAGTTATGACTACCAGATGGCTAATAGCGGTTGGGAACGCTATACAGTCAATGAAAGATGGTGAAGCAATGTCATACGGTCCTTATCCGTGGGCGACAGCGCCCTATGCACCGACAACGAGTGCGCCGATAGCAAAGCAGACAGAAGCGACCTATCTCCAGTGGAAAAAAATCAATGAATTCGAGGATGTAGGGTATTTCCTGATCGCTTATGTAGTTAGTGGTGGATTAGTCACTAAAAATATCACTCGAAATGATCAAATCGATATATCAAAATGTGTTGCCAGCATCGAGGACAACGTTGAGGTAAGAGATACCATTACAGGAATAAAGCTTAAAAATACAAACTCTACGTACTTTGTTGACTTCTACAAAGGCGATTTTTGGGTTGATACGGCTCATCCTACAGGAACGGCGGGAACGGATTACCTTACGCTTGCAACCGTAACAACCAATGCCACTGGTAATGTAGATACCATCACGGATACGGCCGTTCCGCGTGGTGGGTTTCGGCTAAAGTCCACCTATGGACTGGCTCCTTACATGCACCCGATCTATGTTGCTACGGACTATGGTTCATTAAATGATGGTGTAACGAATGATGCGCCCGCGATTGCCTCGCTGATTACTACTGTTTCGGCTACGGGTGGAACTATTTCGTTTTCACCTGGAACATTCAGATTATCGAGCAATATTACAGTGCCTTCTAATGTCACATTATCATTTACAAACGGTGCGAAATTATCTATCGATAACGGCGTAGTTGTAACAATTAACGGACCTATTAGCGCGTTATTGTATCAAATTTTTACAGGTCTTGGTACTGTTATCTTCACTTATGGTACAACCGTATATCCCGAATGGTGGGGTGCGAAGGCAGACGGTTCAACAAATGACAGAACTGCAATCCAAAACGCATTAAACAGCTTAATTAACAGGGGCACAGTTGAATTACAAGCAAGATCCTATATGATTAGTGACTATTTATCAATATCATCAAGCTACATTAACATAATAGGAAAAGGAACAAACAATAGCAGAATATTAGTTAATTCAAACACCAATGATGCGATCAGGGTCGTCGGTTCTCTGGGCGCTAGTATATCTATGATTAAAATAAAAGGTCTGGGCATATTTCGAAACATAACCCCGGGAATAGGTGGCACGGGGATATTATTGAGTTACACGGCTGTTGCGAAAATTGAAGATATCCAAATAGCTGATTTTCTACAAGGTATGTATATGCAAAACGCAAATAATACATTGTTAGAAAGGGTTCTCGTTACATTTAGTAGTGGGTCTGCTAATGCTATTGGAATGAATTGTGTTGATCGAAATGTGAGTAGCGTATTTACAAATGTGTGGATGGATATGCAGGGATGCACGGGATCTACAATTGGAATTGAATGTTCTGGATCTTATGTAAATGACTATACCTTTAACTCTCCGCAATTTGCCGGTGTAAAATTTCCGATGATTTTAGATGCAACAAATTCTACGTGGTCAACCGATATTGAGATATTCAACCCGATAATAGATGGAAGCCATGCACAGGGAATAACATTAAGAGGGTTTAAAAGCGCATCTTCGGTTTTAATTCAAGGTGGATGGATCAATCCTTTGAATAATGGTGCAGAAACGGACGGTATCTATATTGATAACTCAGAAGGTGTCACCATATCAGGCGTGCAATTCAATCAATTGTCCGGTGGTAGTTTATATTTCTATGCTGTCAAGGCTTTGAATAATTCAAAAAACATCATTGTTACGGGATGCACATTTGTAAACACAAGATACGGAGTACATTTTAATCAAGTTACTAGCAGTAATGTAAACAACAATGTCATTTACAATGAAAGCGGACAAACTGGGTATATGGGTATATATGCTATTGCATCAGATAGACTTAATGTTCAAGGCAATAACATAGATGGTTATCGTACTTATGGAATTTACATCGATACAACAGCCAATAAGTCTAATATCCTTGGAAACATCATCAATCCTACAAACATTTCTACACCCTTAACAAACTTAGGCACTGGAAACAATAACGCAAACAATATAGTCACATAAGTACAAGTGTATAGAGGTGATTGGATGCCATGCCATTAACACTACAACAAATTATCGACGAAGCAAGTACTATTGTGCCGAATCAATTCACAACAGCGATGTTGGTGAACTGGATAAATAATATCAATCAAGCTTTTTTTAACGTGGTTAAAATTCCCAGGATATCCAACTTCACTACAACAAAGGGGATTACGACGTACACACTTACGACGGACGTTAGGCAAAAAAATATTGACCTCGTGCAAACAGGGCTGGTTCAGTATCGCAACTTGGATGAGGATGGCGTTGTCCCTACTCAGAATTGGTGGATGTTCGATGATGCAACAAGAACACTGACGTTAAACCCTGCACCCTATCAGAGCGATTTAACGGGTATTATACGCTATCATCGAATAGCGACGACGACTTATACAAGTTCGAACTTAAACGCCGTTCCTGACGCCCCTGACGAGTATCAGTACACGTACATTCCAGCGTTATGCGAATACATCTGCCTTGCAATGGATGATCCGAAATCAACAAGCTTTAATGCACAATATACTGCATCTTGGAATTTGGCAGCGCAGAACTATGTTCCTGGTGGTGCAGCGTCATGAGAAAGCCAATTCAAATGAAACCAATTCAGTACCAGCCAGTGACCGGGATGCAATCGCAAGTGAGCATCAGGGATTGGAAAGGCATCAATACCTACGATGCTCTCACGATTGCCGACGATTATTTCTCCGAAATGTCCAACCTCATGTCAACTCAATACCCAGCGGCGGTAACACGTCCGGGATATACGCAGGTTGGTGGGACGATTGTTGGTGAAACAAAGGTACTCGGCCTTGGTGTCTGGAAGAATCAACAACTACACGCTGTGCTAAATGATGGGAGTTGGAGATATTGGGACGGCAGTGCATGGCAGATAGTCGCATTAGGACTAAGCACAACAGCGGCAGCCTTTTTTACCAACTTCCAGGGGAACCAACTTGATATATGTCTCTGGATGACAAACGGTGTAAATGGCCTGCGTAAATGGGACGGAACAAGTCAAGTTGCATTTGGCGATGCCCCTGCGGACCTGAACTATATAACGGTCTATCAGAACAGACTATGGGGATCTTCTAAAGTGACAATACGCGCTTCTTCCTTGGATCAACCAGACAAATGGAACCAATTCGACCCTGTCACTTACGGAGATCAAGCGAGCTACGCCAAAGACATAGAAACTACGGCTGGGTTGCCAATAAATATGTTATCTGGCAGCCTAACCAAACTCACGATCGGAACGCCTGGTGCGGTGCTTGAACTATATGGGGGCGTCCCTTCGGACTTCAACACACACTTGATCACCGAAGATGAAGGATTCGTCAATAATCAAAGCGCCGTAACGAACCTTGGTATTATGCGCTTCCTTCATCAAACGGGAATATTCGAATACTCGGGTGGTACGATTCCAAGTAAAGTGTGGTCGGATATTGTAAAGAAGTATTTCCCGTTGATTGACAGCAAGTCATGCGCGGGATCTGATGGAGACAATGTTTATTTCTTCATCCAACCGGATAACATCCTGGTTTATGACTCTCGGCAGATAGCGAAAATATGGAACGTATGGAACGGTATTATCCCCACATGCTTTGCCAAGATGGGAAATGACCTATACATTGGCGATGCAACAGGTCGCGTACTGAAACTCGGGGGAACGACGGATAACGGTACGGAGATATCATGGAAAGCCGTTACGAAGGCGTTCAACAATCAGGCGCTATCACAACAACAACGTCTCTACAAGATATGGTTTGACGCGACAGTCCCAACAGGCAGCACGTTACAGATTTTCGTTAGCCCATCTTCTTCTGGAGATTCGGACTGGACAGAAATAACGGCATACAAACAGGGATCACGGTACATCATTCCAGTGACCGCTATGGCGAATGTGGAAGTGTACAGGATAAAAATACAAGGTACCGGACCCATTACTATTCAGGGATTAACGAGGCAGTTCCGCAACATTCCTTTGTATTGAGAGAGGTGATCATATGGGTAGTTGGCCAAACGTATCAACGAGGATGGAAGAACCTCCTATGACTGACGATATAGGCGTATTACGCGATTATGTAGCGCAGCTTGCGAATATCGTGGCGATGCAGGAAAAGGCGTTGGACTTCATCATCAATGGAGGGACGATCGATAGTTCAAACATTCGGGAAATCTCAGGATATAACGTCTCGCAAACCGAATTGAAGCATAAAAGCGGAGTGGTTGGCATGAACGGCGGTGATGCTGCTAATCCGAATGCCATTAGGTTCTGGTCTGGCAGTGCTGATAAGAATAACGCCCCATTCAGAGTCACACAAGCGGGCATACTTTCTGCTACAGGGGCTGTTATTGCTTCGTCGTCTGGATACCCACGTATTTCATTTAATTTAAATAGCAACATTATGCAAGCTTTCTCTGATGCTAATAACCACGTCGATATTACTCCTTCTGCTGGGGGGGCTCCGGGAATAGTATGGGTAGAAGGCGGTAGCCCAAATGCGTATATGCAACTGGCAACCGGATCAGGGTGGCTATTAACTACATTTAATAACAGGTCTATTAACTTACAATCGGCAACTGATTTGAATTTAACCGCTCCTGGTAATCTTAAAATAAACAATTTAACAGGCCAAACCGGCACCGTCTACGTATCCTCCACACCCGGAGGCGTAGCAAATATACCGATTACTTTCACAAAAGGCATACGTACAACATAATAATGTGGTATAATAGGAGGAATTGATATGGAAGAGTTAAAAGAAAAAGCCGCTGATGTAGCGGCCTTAGAAAGAAAGATGGACAAAATTATTTTTCTGCTTTTTGAATTAACTAAACATTCAACTCGAGAATACATCAAAGATGAAGAAAAACGGAAACAGTACATTGAAGAAACTCTTGAAAAAATAAGTTCTTAAAACTGATATCTAATCTCTTGTTCTTCATCTTCATCCATATCATTAATTACTTCTTTTGCGCTTTTTTCCGAAACATCTTTCGATATGAATGCTAATCTAATTTTACTGTGGATTTTCGAATATTCTTTTGCAAGTAGTTCTGGGTCTGAAATTTCCGCATTTTTTTGCAAGAATAACATTGTCAAATCATGAATAACTTGATCCCTATCCATATGTTTACACCTCCTATCCTAAAAAGTGACAGTCGTCCAACTATCATTCTAATAGGTTTGGAGGTTTTTTACAATTTTCTACAACAAGCTTCATTTCATATGGTATACTAAAGAAAATACTATTCGGAATGAGGGATATTACATGAAAAAATATGCAATCGGATTTCTAACAGGCGTGATCATCACCGCGGCGGGAACAGCATACGCGGACGATATTGTGGACAGCATTGTGGGTAAGACCATTCAAGGACAGTTCCCGGTGAAAATATCCGGCAAGCAGCTCGACACTCAGGCCGCGGTCGTTGATGGTACGAGCTACCTTCCAGTACGGGCAGTAGGGGAAGCCCTGAACATGGACGTCTCGTTTAACGCCGATCTCGGAATAGAACTGAAAGAGAAAGGAGCAACAACAGTGACAGATACACCACAACCAACAGTAACGCCTGTGGCTACTCCTGTAGCTACCGCGACACCAGCAACCACCGCAACGCCTTCAGCTACTTCTTCTCCCGCCGTTTCAGTACAGGCGCAGATTGATGAATTGAAACTTAAGTTGGAAGATGAAAAACGTTCATTAGAGTCTAATAAAGCTTTAAAACAGGCTAACGAAAATATCTATAAGGATCAAAATTCACCAAAAGAATCTGTGCAAAAAGCTATAGATATGTATGCTGGATTCATTGCAGACAACGAAAAGCGCATAGCCGACTACGAGAAGCAAATCACCGAATTGCAGGCGAAGTAAGAGGTCGATTACACCAAGTTAACCTAAATGACCTCCAGAACCGCCAAAGTGATCGCCATTTGAACCGCCACCGATGCTACCATCAAAAATTGATGCAACAATCATTACTACAATAGAAGAAAGGAAAGAAAAAATTAAAAAATCTCCAATAGAATTAATGTAGTTATTGTAAAATAAATAAACCATGCATATTGAAAATGTTATAATGCCAGAAATCAATACACTGTTATCTTTCATACTTACCTCCCATGGAGCCCTATTGGGCTCCTTTGTTTATGAGTCTAATTTTTTCTTAAATACTTCGACAGGATCATCATCACTCTTAGGTTGGTACTTGTCTTTAAGTCCAAACAATATTTCAACCATCGTACTTTCAAGAGCGCTGATTCTTCTGTCAAATTCACTTTCGGCTTTTTTTCTTGTTTCCTGTGTATCAGTTAGACCTATAAGATAATCAGAGTTTACTTCCAGTATGGTCGCTATTTTAGCCAATGTTTCTAAGTTTGGTTCACCTTTATTTTTTTCGAATTGGTTGTAATATTGTTGAGAAACTCCAATGGATTCAGCAAGTTCTTTTTGTGTCATGTTCTTATTAACACGGGCTTGGCGTAAGCGTTCAGAAAAAATATCCAAATAAAATCACCTCTATACATTGACTTTTACTGCTATTAACGATATTATACTGCTATAAACATAGAAAGGAGGGGTGATATGAAGCCTAAAAGTAAGATCGCTTATTTACGAAGAGTTATGTTTTTAACCCAAAAAGAAGTAGCTGCTGAATTGGAAATGTCTCAACAATATTATTGTAAACTAGAGAGAAATCCAGACAATTTATCTCTTGGAATGGCAAGGAAATTGAAGTCTATTTTAAATGTTGAACATATCGACGATCTTATTGACGAAGTTTCATAACAACTATTTATTTATTTTACAAGTAAAACTTTATAAACACAAGGAGGATAGGGAATGAGCAAAGGAATACGAGTCGAAAATTGGATGGGTCATGAAATTAGGTTTGTCGAGAAAACGCCAGGAGATTGGTGGGGAGTAGCGCAAGATATTGCTAAAGCATTAAAATACAAACACGCTCCGCACATGGTCCGTATGATCGATGAAGAGGAAAAAGACGCTGTCCGTTTAACGGACAGCATCGGTAGATCGCAAAAAATGGTTATTGTTTCTGAAACGGGTATATACGAAGCAGTTTTTAAGAGTGAGATTGATGAAGCTAAGGACTTTAAAAAGTGGGTCAAACAAATGATCAAACAGTTTCGTCAATTATCGGGGCTCGAAGGGTTTCAAATCTTCCGGATGTTGGATAAGGAACACCAGCGAGAAACCATGAACAAACTTAAAAACAGTCTAATTGATCCCGTTCGTGTTGATTTTATAAAAGCAAATACAATAGCAAACAAAGCTGTTTCCTCGATGAACGGTCATCCCAAAATGCTGAAAAAGGAACTTATGACACCAGGTATGCTGGTGCAGCGTCAACAAATTCTTGACGATACAGTTGATCTTATGTCATTGACTGCTAAGTTTGATCTAGGTATATCAATAAGTGATACGATCTACTCAAAATATGTAAATGGAAATGAGATAACGATATGATAATAATTAAAAATGAAAAAACCTCTCCTAAATAGTCTTGGCGGACAAGGAGAGGATCACAACACAGGGCATAGCCCAATACATATAGTATAGCACATACATCCACGAAACGGCTATGCCCTCCAAATGGAGGAAAGCATGAGTGAACTTGAAATAGCCATACTTGAGATTGCAAATGAAATCATTGAATTAGCTGGAGTAAATCATTTAGAACTTATAGAAACCATCATAAGCATACAAGAGGGCTCCTAACGGGGCTCTTTTAGTTTAAGGAAAGGGTGATTTTATGAAAGAACCACCTATGTTATAATTGTAGTGAGGTGATACCATGGAAGAACTGCTGAAACAAGTACTGAGTAAGCTGGATAAAATGGACAATGATGCAGAATCATTTCGGGTTGAAGTTTTAAATAAACTTGACGCGATAACCGAGCAAGTAGCGAAGAACACCGAATTTGAATCAACCGTGCATGAGTTGGCAGCAACTGTCCAGGATCAAGGAACGGATATTAAGCTTATTAAGAAACTGCTGACTAATCAGTAAACAATAATTAAACAAAAGTAACTTGCAGGTATGAAACGGTCATGATATGCTTATAAATAACAAAAGGAGCCGGTTACAGCCGACTCCCCCGCACAATAGCCGCTTTTAATGGCGGTGGCGAACTGAACAGTTTACAGAGAGTAGACCTCCTTGGACCGTAAATCACAAGGGAGGTCTACTTTTTTAAGTAGGAAAGTAACGCAAGGATAAACATTCCGAACATAAACATCAGCGCTAATGCATCCTTTACTTTCATGGAATCACCTCCCTTCATAGGAGATGAACCAACCGCCCTTGCAAGCCGTTCTATTGTGAATCTAGTATATCACATTAAGGCCATAGATCGAATCTTTTTCTAAACCATAAAGTGGCAACTAATTGAAAAGCAGTGTGAGCGGATTGCTCAGCTGCTTTTTTTGTTTCACCTAATAGCAAGAACAATATAACGAGATATACGCCTGCAACGACCCCGCCAATGTTAAGAAAGTACATGTATTGAATTATCTTTATACGATCCACACAATCACCCTACTGTATTTTACCACAAAGGAGTTGAAAGCATGGCCGGAATCATCCCAGAAAAATATCAGGACTACGTACACGGAAAAATCTCTTACGACCAAGCAACCACGCCCATATCGTCGCCAACACAGACACAATCACCCACGATGCCGAAGTCAACGCAAATGGCGAATGCCTACGCAGGCACAACGAATCAACCAACGTTTGACTATAAATCCGTGCTGGATAGTGTGGCGAAACGTCTGAGCCAGCCGCGGCAACAGTTCACCTATAACCCTGATACAGATACATCATTTCAAGCCGCGTCTGATGCAGCCCGTAGAAACGTACAAACTTCAATGGCTAACACAAATGCACGTCTACGTGCGGGGGGTCAGGGAAGATCATCGTATTCCGAAGCTGTGGCGAATCAAATCTCCCAATCAGCCGAACAGAACATTGCGAATACTATCCGACCACAGTACGAACAACAGGCGTATAACCGGTACCTGAACGATCAGAACACGGATAGGCAAAATATGCTGGACATGCTGAATGTGGGACAAGGATACAACACGCTTCAGCAACAGGGCATCGAGAACGCACGAGCTGACGCAACATTGACTGGACGTATGCAACTACCACAAGTCGCACAGGATTATATAAACCAAATCCTTGACCTGAAACGTCAAGCGGAACAGCCGAATGTTAATGCTGATCAAATGAGTGGTTATAAAGGTCAAGCCGATGCATTGCGTCAGAAACTGGCGCTCACAGGTGTTAATCCAGATATTGTTGGATATGAGTCTGATTACAACCAAGCATTACAAAACGTAGCCGCCGGCGCGCCTACACTGGCCGCTCAAGCTCAGACATTCAATCAAGGATTGCAAACAAGAAACCAACAATTGCAGGAGCAGGGACAAGCATTTAATCAAAATATGGCCACGCATGAGTTTGAATATCGTCAAGCTCGTGATGCAATCGCGGACCAACAGTATCAGCAAAAGTTTGATGAGGACGTGCGCCGCTACGGTCTTGATTATGCTTTGCAGCAGGCTGTCCAGATGGGTCAACTTCGCATTAGTCAGCAGAATGCGAATACGTCGGCGGCAAATGGTGCTGCAAGTCGTGCTAATATGGCAGCAGATAATGCACGAGCCGATGAAGCATTCAATCTCACAAAAACCCAAAGAGCATTTGCTGGAGATGTACAAAATGAATTAGCACAAGCCACAAGCCGTGATGATGTTGTCAAATTTTTCAATCAAAATGCCGGGGAAATTACAAAACAATTAGGTTCTGACGCATTCACGAAAATTAAAAATGATGCTTTATCTCAGTATGACAAAGTTACTCCTTCGGATAAGCAAGAAATAACTTCCCGCGAAAAGGCAATCGCCGCTGCTCAAAAAGACTTGAGATGGGATAATCCAAAGACAGACAAACAGGCATTGATAAAAGAGTACGAAGCCTACTATAAATAGGAGTTGATACCATGGCACTTGTTAAAATGAGCGATATTAATAAGAAAAAGGAATCGACTCCTAGTGGGTTGATTCCGATGAGTTCATTAACAGATAGTTCCACAAATGATCAACCTTTAACCAATACAACTCCAACCAATTTTATAAACATAGAGAAATCACCACTTATGCAGAAAATAAATGAATCCAAACAGCAAGAAAACAACAGCGATTTTAGAACAGATTATCCAGGAGGATACTTCAATCCCCTTAATGATCTTGGTTATTTGGCCAATTCTTCAATCGTTCGTTCACTTGATAATGCAGCTGGTAGGGCAATGGGTGTACCGCCTGAACTAATGAAAACAGCTAAGCCGACTGGTAGTAATGCGCTAGATAAAACTCTAAACTTTGTCGGTCAAGGCGCAGGGTACCTTGTTAATCCTTCTCAACTTGAACAAAACGTAGGTAAAACTTTTTTCGATAATCCATTGGTGAACAAAGCATCAAGTAAAGTTGGAAATCTAATAAATAGTGGATTAGCAAAGTTAACAGGATCAAATGTTACCCAAACACTCGAAGGTAAAGTTGCGAATAAACTCGCAGAAGGTGCGACAAGTGGGGCTATTGGAGCAGCATCATATGCACCATTTCAGACGCTTAACAGTGGCGGTGATTTACAGGATATACCTCAGAATGTGTTAGAACAGGGACTTGTAGGGGGCGCATTTGGTGGTGCATTTGGCGCAGCTGGAAGCTTGTTGAAATCTGGTTTGCGGTCCATGAAAGATGTAATAGCCGGCGCTAAAGAGCCCCCACTACCCGACTACTCTAACATTCAGTTGTCTAGTGGAAGAGGAAAGAATAATCCTGTTGTGGCAGAACCAAAGGATACGGTACTGCACGCCGATCCAACAGGCGAACCTATACGTCTTACTCCACGTGAAATTGCACGTAATGAACGTATTGATAAATTTTCACAAACTACAGACAATCTTGGAGAATTACCTGACACGATAGGACAAATTCAATCGAAGACAGTCGCTGAAAAACCATTACTCGCACAAAGAGCGAATGATATTTACATCAAAGGCGTTGACAACTTACATCGTGTTAACCAATTTGATAAAAAAGTAGCAGAAGTAACCGGAAAATCTTTAAATCCTTCAGAGAGTTCATACAAACTCGGGTTAAACTCTCGCGGTAGTGACATGGTATCTCGACAAATTCTCGAGAAAAACTTAGTTGATTCGCAAGGAAATGTTATCGGTGGATCGCTCAAAGATGTAGCTCAAAGCATTCCTAAAGGTAAGGAAGCTCAGTTTAACGATTATATTGTTGCTAAGCACTCTATAACTAGGATGGGCCGCGGCGAAAAAGTATATAAAGATGAACTTAATATGACCATACAGAAAGCAAAGGCGAAAGTGGATGAGTATGAACGAAGTCATCCTGAATTAAAGCAAGCAGCAGAAAAATATTATGATTACAATCGTAAATTAGGACAGACTTGGTTGGTCGACACAGGACTACTTAGCCAAAAGCAATGGGATGGATACCTTGAGGCTAATCCAAACTACGTCCCTAATCAACGGATATTTAGCGATCTAGAAAAGTCTCGTAAATTTGGTAGTAATGGAGGATTTGCAAATCAAACTTCTCCAGTCAAAGCAGCAGAAGGATCTCAAAGGAAAATTGTAAATCCAATAGAATCGACCATCGAAAACACTGCTAAATACGTTAAAACAGCCAAGCAAAATGAAGTCATGCAGGCTTTATACCGAAACATTCAAAAAGATCCAGAGAAATTTAAAGATTGGGCAGAGATAGTCGGTAAAAATTCCGATGATGCCAGCAAAATCTTAGATGAACATGGGCCAGAAGGTTTGATTGATGAGGTTGCGAAGTCCTTTGACAACGCATTGAATAAGCCCGATTTAACTAAAGGTAATATCGTTAGTGCCTTCGTCGACGGAGAGCGAGTCCATTTAAAAGTAAACGATCCGCAGTTGTTGGAAGCCATAACAAGCCTGAGTCCTCAAGGACAACATTTTGTCATGGATGCCATCGGGAAAATAACAAAAACCATGAAAGTTTTAACAACTGGAGTTAATCCGGTATTCGGAATAACGAGAAATATTGCTCGTGATATACCTACAGCTTTCGTTAACTCAAAATCAACGAACAATCCTATTAGGTTCGGAGTTGATTTGCTTGATTCTGTAATGAGTGTAATGGCAGACACAGCGTCAGGGAGCAAAATATCAGGAAAACTACCTGAGTACATGCAAAGTTGGTTGAAGAAGAAGGGTGAATTGTATAATACCTACAAAAATGTAGGCGGCGGACACTCAAGTTCGATTGCTGCTGATCGTAATCTATTGGCACAAAGTAAAGAAACATTATTACCATCATCAGGCGTAAGAGAAACATTGAAAAGAAATCTTATTACAAAGCCATACCATGCTTTAGAAAACCTAAACAACACTTTAGAAGTAGCGCCACGTCTGGGTGAATTCAAACGACTTTCTAAAGATGGCACATATGACAGCAAGATTAAAGGATTATTTGAAGCCAATGATGTTACCACCAACTTCAATAAATTTGGTAACAACACAAAACAAGCCGATGCTCTTTTCCCTTATTTAAACGCCGCTGTACAGGGACTAGACAAGACGGTTAGGGTAATCAAGGATAATCCCGTTCAGTCTACGATTAAGGCTGCTGGAGCCGTCACAATCCCTACGATACTAATGTATGTCTTGAATTATAATAATCCTGATTATCAAAAACTAAGCAACTTTGTAAAGGATAATAACTTCCTCATACCCAAAGGGGATGGTACCTTTTTAAAGGTTCCTAAAGCGCGGGAGCTTGGGATGATGTTCAGCACGACATTAGAGCGAATACTGAGATCGTGGAATGAAGATGATCCAAGAGCATTCCAGGACTTTGCTCACAATTTTATTCAGAATATGTCTCCTCCTGGTATTGGGGGAGCAATTGAAGGGCTTGAATCAAAAGGAGTAACTGGCGTACTCCCGGGAATGATAGGAGACACAATAGCGGGGCCTATTCAAAGTTTGGCATCAAATAAAGACTTCGCTAATCGACCTATTGTCCCACAGGATCTAACTCAGCTTTCACCACGACTTCAATATGATGATAAAACAAGCGAACCGGCTAAATTTATCGGCAATATTTTAAACACATCTCCTAAGCAACTCGATTATCTTGCCAAGTCTTACACTGGTATATTGGGACAATTAGGCATTCCATTAACAACAAAAACTGGTTCAATAGCGGATACACTTAGAACACAAGTAACTGCCGATCCGACATATTCAAACGATATATCCCGTAACTTCTACGACGAGAAAACCAAGTATGATACCAAAAAGGCAGATGCGAAGTCTCAGGGTGATGTGTCTGAAGATGCCGGCCTGACGAAATACTTTACTAAAGTTACAACTCAGATATCCAGAATTAGAAAGCTTATGGACTATGTACAAAACGATGATTCCTTATCAAAAGATGAGAAAAAAGCTCAATTGAAAGATTTACAAATACAGATTAGTGATTTGCAAAAGCAAGCACTAGAACAACTACAAGCCACTCGGTAAACGAGTGGTATTTGCATTGGAGGAATACCTATGATTGAATTCGACGAATCTATGTATCTCGAATCCGACTTCACTGACGATCACCTGCGCTTCATCCAAGAGACATACGGCCCCGCGGTCAAGGATGCGCTATTGCTGCCGGGTCCTGTTCCCATTGGCGGGGTGATCCATGGTCGAAGTCCTCGAAGCTCTGCGCGATCTGTTCCGGCATATTGAAAATCAAGTGCCATGGCTCGTGAAGTGGGCCGTACCCGTCATTACGATAGCCACAATGGTGCTGAAATGGCGCGAGAAGAAGCGCCGAGAGCGCCGCGCAATTGAAATGTACGATGATATCCAATCGATCAAGCAACATTTAGGAGTGAAGGAACAATGTGCAAATACCTCGATTCCTACAAAAAAACGTTCAGCCCCGCTAGGCAAAGGTATCTCTATATCTTTCTCGGCGGGGTTTTGTATTGCCCAGTTTGCAAACAGACTCATAATTTACCAAAGGAGAGTGGAAAAAGTGGATTGGAGAAGCATTAAATGGGTGACGCTGATACCAGCGTGTTTTGGAGCTATTAAGCTTATATTACAACCTTTTGGCCTAGACTTAAGCATCATTACTGATGATCAGATTAACAATTTCGCAAATGGCGTCTCTGGTGTCGCAGTATTCATAGGAATTTTAGTGGACCATTTCAGTAAAGCGAAGGGAGATACTTCCAATGACACTACGCAATATAAAGGTGATTCAGGGTCTGCCGTTTAATGTAAAGGAAATCATCGATATTACCGATACATTACCAAGCCGGCTGCCCGATCCCGAGCCATATCGTACGAAAGAGCAAATTACACACATTGCTGTGCATCATTCAGCCGTCGAAGGCGCAACGATTCAATCCTATGCAGACTACCATGTGAACGTTCAGAAATGGGCGCACATCAGTTACCATACAGTCATAAAAGGGGATCAAATTTACCAGACCAACGACCTGCTCACCTTTTCCTATCATACATCATCTAACAACTCGTATACGGTGTCTGTGAGCGTGTCTGGTGACCTTTCTAAACGCCATCTTACCTCGGATGAACGAAACTGTTTGTATGCTACAATTCTAACTTTAATGGGCATTTTCGGCATTCCTGTGGAGAATGTGAAAGGTCATAACGAGTATCCGCAGAATAACACATCATGTCCATGTATTGATATGAATCAAGTACGATCGGATATCAAGAACATACAAATGAAGATGCAGCAGCAGGACACATGGGCCGCGAAAATAACGAAGATTGCACAGATGGTTAACCAATTTAACTATTTCAACGATTTGGTTAAGCAAGGCCCCGCTGACGGCAATGCCCAATGGGCTGTAGAGCAGCAGATGATCCTTTATGATGTGATGAAAGAAAAAGGATATGTGTAGACAGAATCCGAAACGTATGGTAATATATACCTATCCGAAAGCATCGGTCAAAGAGCCTTGTGGGAAAGTATCCTGCAAGGCTTTTTTTGTTTGTGTTGTATCAAGACATAAAATGGACATAAAAAATAGATATCAATTAATGGTTAATAAACTTACAAAAGACGCCACAATCGAGGAGCTAAAAGCAGCGGGATTGGCCGATCATTACGTTTCCCACGACAGGGGGCTGTTCTATCAAAATGCCGGAGGTGTGCCCTGGACTGCCGCCTACATACAAGCAAAAGGCGACCCGATTGCCGATTTGTACGAGGATATTGCCGCAGAGGAGAAAGCGCGGGCAACTTACCAGTGGCTTATCGACATGACCGACGATGTGGATTTGCAGGATGGGCTGAAATTTTTGCGCGAACGGGAAATCGTGCATTCGCTGCGGTTCCGGGAAGCGGTGGAAATATTGAAGGAGGACAGGGAGCAGAAGAAATTTTACTGAAGAGTGTAAAGAAAAGGCTGCCTGCGGTCGAACTGCTGCCGCGGACAGCCTTTGTTCAGCTAGGAGTTTGACCAGAGGTATATATACAAAATGACAGTAATTATGCAGCGTAAGCGGCAATATATGCAGTTATTATTCAGTGGGTATGCACAAAAGTAACTCCGTCAGACAGACTCCTAGGAAGCGAGGATGCCGAGGTACTCTTTCAGAGCTAAAGCCGTAGCCGACAATCCCGAGTAGGAGGGAATAAAGGCATAGGCATACGCCTGGAGGTCGGCGCTGCTTTGATAGTCGGTCGGGTAGGGCAGAACATCGATTTTCTGCTTTTGAAACTGTTTGACCGATCGGGCCATATGAAAAGCGGAAGTGACCAAAATCGGCTTTTTCCAGTGGTTTTGCTCCAAAATCGCCTTCGTATTGGCGGCGTTTTCTTCCGTATTGCAGCTCGTATCGTCGAGCTTGATAGCCGACTCAGGCACGCCCAAGGCGATCAAATGACGCTTGGCGATTTGCGATTCGTTGCCCGTATCGGCAAAAACCTGCCCGCCGGACAGCACAATCGGCAGCTTCGTCTGCCGGTACAGCTCGGCGACGGTAAGCACGCGTGCGGCTGTACTCGGGCTAGGATGGCCGGTGCCGCCGGTCAAAGGATCAGGAGTGCCCGCAACCGCACCGCCGGTCAGCATGACGAGCGAATCGCCGGCCACCTCGGCCGGAGGCGAATATCTTTTTTCAATCGTATGCAAAAAAGAATTGCCGAGATAAGGCGTCGAGCATGCATAGAGCAGCAAAGCCGCGAAGCCGACCAAAAAAGAGCTCATAAGCTCTTTTTTTTGCTGGAGCCAAAGGGCGGTGAAGACAAGCAGCACAATAATAATGCCGGGAGGAAACAGCAGCGTATATGCGGTTTTGATCACGTAAAGCATGGGCAAAATTCCTTTCTTTGCGATTAAAAAAACAGCATCGGTCGACTACTTAACTTCGACGGCATTCGCACCAATCCTGCAAGAACGTTGAAATGTTCGCCCGGGGAGGTGAAGTGCTTATGAAGCACCTGAGCGGTTGAAACCCGAACCCTGGAAACCGGAGCCTTGTTGTCCTGGAATCCGAACCCCGAACCCCGAACCCCGAACCCCGAACCCCGAACCCCGAACCCCGAACCCCGAACCCCCACTGAACGCCGAACCCCGAACACCAAACTTTCGCGAGATGTACTATTGCAGCTTTTTAGCGTGGGAAGTTGGTCAGAGAGGTGTTAACGGGGGAGTTTTCTGTGTTTTGAGAAGACGTATTGGCGTATGCAGTATGTAGCTGACTTAGCTGAAACGGTGGTTTCCGCTTGTCTGAAAAGTAGATAATCGGCCTGGCAGCTTGAATTCCTGCAAAAGTGCCACTAGCTTTGCAACAAACCTGACATGAAAATTTTTTTTCAAAATGTTCCTAAAATTGTATTTTATTGATACTTTTATCTGGTGGATCATTAAAAAATCTCCTATTGTGAATGTAGAGGGCGTGTTACCCACTCCATTTACAAAGGAGACCAGCATGGGTAAC